>DATBXH010000127.1:0-6730 GCA_036514375.1 Bacteroidales bacterium
CAACGCTCCGGCTTTCTGGCTTGGCCAATTTAAAGTAAATACCACCGGAGACGTATTTTTGAATGTAAGCAATTGGGGTAAAGGAATTGTATGGGTAAACGACCATTGTCTGGGTCGCTACTGGAATATTGGGCCCACACAAACCATGTATCTCCCCGGTGTTTGGCTAAAGAAAGGCATTAACAATATAACAGTGCTGGATATCCTGGGACCTCAGAAACCCATGTTGTCCGGCCAGAAACAACCAATTCTGAACCAATTACGCCCGGAAATGGATTTTATTCCCAGGAGAAACAAGGGAATCTTTACCCAAGATAGTACCCATGCAGTTTTCAAGGGTTCTTTTACTTTAGACCCCAGAATTCAGGAAGTGAAGTTTTCCAGAATCTATGAGGGCCGCCAATTCTGTATTGAGAGCATTAATTCGTTTAATGCAAGCAATCAGGCAGCTATTTCCGAGCTGGATCTGCTGGACGAAAATGGCAATTCCATACCTCATACTGTATGGACTATAGCATATAGCGATAGCGAAGAAACAACATCAGAAGATGGCTCAGCCCTGAATGCTATCAATGGGCAGGCTGTAGATTATTGGATTACCGACACTAATGGAACCCAATCAAAAAAACATCCTCATAAACTTGTGGTAGACTTAGGTAACAGAATGAAAATCTCAGGGTTTCGTTATACCTCACGTCCCGGAGGAAATGATACTCCAGGTAAAATTAAAGAATACAGGATTTATATTGGTAATACATTAATTTCGGAAAATGAAAATCCAAAATAAAACTATAGATGAATAATATCATTCTATTTCCATAGTGTACCAATCGAACTTAAAGTAAAATCTATATCCCGGGCATATTTTATAAGTTGGAACAGAGAACAAATTGGAATATCTCATAATGAATTAATCTGTCTCATATCCTATCTATGTAATACTTTTATCATTGGATTAAATGCTTTGGTAAATACCAGCACATGATCGCCTTCATGGAGGTTCTCTATGTCTGCGTCAAGGGCTATTACTTTTACAACGATATGATGACCGGTTACTACCGTTACAATATTTATAATATCTTGTTTTTCAATCCTTGCAATCTGTCCATTTATTTGAAACTTGCCACTGATGCTGGTATCGGAAAATACCTTTTCGGGACTGCCTGTCGATGTTATTTTCCCATTTTCAAGGCATATTACTTTTCCAGCCAGACGGAAGACCTCACTCATGTCATGTGATACCAGAATAGTGGTGGCACCAAAAAGATGATGGGCTTTACTGATTTCGTTTTGCAGGGAAATTCGCATGCCTGCATCCAAGGCCGAAAGAGGTTCATCAAGAAGCATTAATGAAGGTTTTCGTGCCAATGCTCTGGCCAGCGCTACACGCTGTTTCTGCCCTCCTGATAAACCGGAAGGCTTTCGTTTGGCAAACTCAGCCAGACCAAAAGTTTCAATTAAATCTCTTACTTCTTTCCTATTATTCGAGGGATGCGCAAAGCGAATATTTTCTTCTACCGTCATATTGGGGAACAGCGCATAATCCTGAAACATATAGCCAATGTTACGTTTCTGAGGCAAAAGATCGATATTACCTGAAGAATCAAACCAAACTGTGCTTCCAACAGTAATTCTGCCTTTGTCCGGTTTTATTAAACCCGCCAAAATCCGTAATAAGGTGGTTTTACCTGCACCGGAAGGCCCAAACAGGGCAACTAATTCACGAGAGGTAATTTGCATGCAACCTCCAACACCATTCTTCCCTGGCTGGAAATCATAGTTTTTTCAATATCGATTTGGATCATATCATTTTCCATGTTTCGTGTTTTTTGTTAACGCTGTAAATGATGGTAAGCATGACAAAAGATATAGCGAAAAGCACAAAAGCGTAACGGTTTGCAATATCAAGATTCATGGACTGTACTTCATCAAAAATTGCTATTGACGCCACTTTGGTTTTGCCTGGTATGCTTCCACCCACCATAATTACAATACCAAATTCACCGATGCAATGGGCAAATGTAAGTGCCACTGCTGTAATAACCGAAGATTTGATGTTGGGCAACAATATCCTAAAAAAGGTCACTGATTTTGATTTTCCTAATGTATAGGCAGCTTCACGAAGACTATCCGACAATCCCAGTAAACCGTTTTGCAACGGCTGAACCATAAAGGGCAAACCAAACAGTACCGATGCTATCAGCACACCGGTAAATGAAAAAGCCAGCTTAATTCCCAATGTTTCGCCAAGCCAATGCCCAAACCAATACTTCGGACTGTAAGCTACCAAAAAATAATAACCAATAACAGTTGGGGGCAATACCAATGGCATACTCACTAATGCTTCTATCAAAGGCTTTAGTTTGAATTTTGAATAAGCCAGAAAATAAGCAAAAGGCAAACCTATTATTACTAATATTGCCGTGGTGCTTATCGCCAGTTTTAGAGTTACCCACAGGGTTTCGAGAAATTCGGAGTTCATAATTGATATTGTTTTAAGCCAAACGCGAAGGCGCAATGACGCAAAGAAAACTGCATTAACTTTGCGACTTAGCGCCTTCGCGTTCTATATAGGTTTCATAAGTGATACTTCATTTGCCTTTACCAGGGCTTCAACCTCCTCGCCCTCCTTCAATTCAAGAGATTCTACTGATCGCGTCGTAATCACTGAGGTAAGGTTATATAACCCAAATTTCAAATGAATTTCACTCAGTAATTCTCCTTTTCGGATTGAAACAATATGGCATAAAAACCGGTTTCGTAAACTTATCTTACCAGACAAACCTTTTCCGATAGATACTTCAGTTTCCTTAAACACAACAGTAACGGTATTCCCTGCTTTCAACCATTCACGCTGTTCATTTGAATCAATTAGCATAGCTGAAACCGGTTGTCCGTATACCTCAATATCTGCCAGGATAATTGCTCCAGCCTGCTGAATATTCGTGATGGTTCCGATAAGTTTATTCATAGTTTTGTATATTATTAACAACCTCCTGATGAGTACGAGCCAATCTCTTTAAATCCTCCAATTGGGAAGTTTGGAACTATGGTACAATAAACCCATACTTTTCAAATATTGGCTTGCACTCAAGACTGAGCACGAACTTCATAAATTTTGCTGCTTCAGGGTTTCGTTCCCAACCTTTTATAAGTACACAAGCTTGTTCCACTGGTTTATAGCTCTTGGTATCGGGCATAAAATATGTGCCTTTGTCTTTCAATTCCGGACCCATCAGCAATGCATAAGCCACAAAGCCAACTTCCGCATTCCCGGTAGAAACATATTGGGCTGCCTGAGCAATATTATCAGCATATACAATTTTGTCTTTTACTTTATCGTACAAACCGTAGAATTTAAGGCATTGAATAGCCCTTTCTCCGTAAGGGGCCACTGCCGGTTTGGCAATGGCAATTTTTGTTACCGATTTATCCAGAAGGATGTCCAATCCTTTGGAAATGTCCAGCATATTGCTCCAAAGAACAAGTTTCCCAAAGGCATAGGTCTTCACATCGCCGCTGGCTACACCTTGTTCTTTAAGTTTATCGGGAAATGATCTGTCCGCAGCCATAAAAAAGTCGTAACCGGCTCCATTGATTATCTGCTGTGTTAGCGTACCCGATGCCCCCAGAATCACATCTATCTTCACTCTTGGGTTTTTAATAGCATACCGGGATTTAATATCATCAAGGATATACCTGAGGTTACCGGCTGCTGCCACGCGTATGGTTTGAGCATGAACAGTCATGCCAACAACTAGTAAAAGAAATATTATAATTCGTTTCATATTTTTATTTTTATCATAATTACCATATACAATTCTATCACCTGAGCTTTATTTACTTATTCTCCACAGGCGTCTTATAAAACTGCGGTTTGATCGTAAACATAATGAAAGCCCATTGCTGTGGATAGCTTTCGACATTGAACATTTTAAAGTACTTTTGGGTTGAACTGGAGTTAAAATACATGCTGTATCCTCCCTGGATGGAGATTTCCTTCGAAACCGTATAGCTTAATGTTAAATCCAATTCGGATCCAAGGTTCTTCTCGGCTTTAACTTTGTTGTAGATAAAGTCTTTATCGAAAGTAAAGATGTGACCTGCAAGGTCGGTCGTAAATTTCGGGGTTACTTTATCCGTGATGCCGAGGTAATAATCGCGAAGCCCCTGGGTTGGAAGGGTTACATAATACTCCATGGAGCCGTTAAAACTATGGGTTGAGCCATACAAGCGGTTGAATGTATTGGATTTTGATGTTGTTAAATCAGTTGCAGAGCCTGAATAATAGTCCAAACCAAGAAAAGAATAAAGTTTACTTGTAAATTTATAGGATACTTTTGCCGCAAGGAAATAAGCATTTAGTTTCGCAAATCCTTTTCCATAAGCCTTGCCTGGGTCTTTGCCACTTTGAAGGTAACCAGTAAGCGTTGCTCCCCATGCCGATGAATCGTTAGCATAAACCAGGTTTCCACCATACGTTAGCCTTGGGGACACAATCCTGTAATCGGTTTTCTTTTCAAAACCTTCGTAGATGCCAATTAATGAAAGAGATGTTCCCCTGCATAATTCTTTCAAAAGCCAGGCATAGCTCATCGTTTTATAATTCTGTTTCGCGGTATAGCCATAGGTCACATCCAGCAATGTATCTTTGGTATTATTGTAAGCAAACCCCGAATGTATTTGCATAAATGGTGTTTTATATTTAAGCACAGCAACATCATGGGCCATACCAGTATTGCTCCATGCCGGTGCAGCCAGGAGTCGCTGGTCATCGTATTTCAAAGGCTGGCGACCCATTTGTAAGGACAACCCTGAGGCAATCAAGTACTCGAACCAGGCTTCGTAAATCTCAACCTTGGAACTATTTACCTTGTTATCACTATTTCCCCAGATACGTGCATCTTGCAAGGAAATTCTGGCATTCAGTATTTTGCTTTTGTAATCGGCATTAAAACGGGTACGTTGCAGGGTTACAAACGCCGGAACCAATGTATCGGCAAGCGGTTTGCGGAATCCCTCACGAAACTCGGTACGTGGTCGAAATTCCCCATCGACGATGGTTTGAGAAAACAATTTTGGAACTGAAGTTGAAGTCAGCAAAAGAAACAGCAACAGTTTGGTGGAAATCTTAGTCATAATTACTAATTTTAAACAGTTAATATTAAGATGTTAATTAGCCCGGAATTACTTTTCGTTCGCTGCGATTGGATTCCGGGCGCTTTATTTAATCGAGAACTTTAGAACCTGTTACCGAACAATCTCCATCCCTAATCAGGAAAGCTTCAAAAGGGTTAAATCTTTTCGTTATCTCATTAAAGTGATAACGAGCCTTAAAAAAATACAGCTTACGCTGTGTATTCATCTTTATGCATTATTCTACAAGAAAATGACGGCTATCAAAAACATATATCGAAATGTTTGTTTGCATTTAGAAGGAAATCAGCAAACGCCATCTCTAATTGGTTCATCTCATTCATTACTTTCAATCCGTAATTCGTGAGTTCAGCTCCACCACCGTCTTTTCCACCTCGTTTCGGGATAATGACCGGAATGGGCGACAGCCGGTTCATCTGTTCGATTGTTTTCCAGGCATGCTGGTATGATATTCCAAGCCTTTTAGCTGCCGCATTTATTGATCCCTCTTTCATAATAGCATTAAGAAGCTCTATACGGCCGGGTGCCAGGAAACACTCATCATGTTTGTTTATCCATATTCTTCCTTGTATGTCGAACGGTTTATCAGGATGTTCCAAGAGCTCCATTTTTTTAATTTTATAATGTTATTCCGGATTTGGCTGAAGTATCATCTATAGAGGCTTTCTGAAATTTGTCAACCAACCCGAGTACTTCCTCCGGTGTCAATCCTCGCTTAAGACAATACGCTTTTTCTTTGATTGCAGAAAGAAATGGTGTATAGTCCTCACAGGAAAGGGAGATGTTATTTTTGTTGAGAAACACAATTAATGAGGTTTTACCACTGTGTTTCCCAAATACAAAGTCCTGTTCCTTCCGGCCTATCTGCGAAGCTTTAATGATCTGGTAAGTCGTCCTGTCTTTAAGCAAAATATTGGTATGCACACCTGACTCATGACTTAACGCTTTACTTCCGGTAACCGGTTTATTCACCGGAAGGACAAGCCCTGAAGCCGAGCTTACTGCCTGGGAAAGTTCACCCAAAAAGGATGTAGTGATCCCATGACGGATGTCAGAAGTAAGCTCAAGAGCCATTACTATCTCTTCAAGCGCTGCATTTCCCGCTCTTTCACCTAACCCGTTTACAGTGACACTGGCAGCATCCGCACCGGTATTTAAAGCAACAAAAGTGTTAGCTGTGGCCATACCTAAATCATTATGTCCATGAAATTCAAACGACCTTTTGGGAAAATATTTTTTAATTCGCCTGAAAAGCTTAGCGGTTGAGATTGGGTCAAGCATGCCAACCGTATCCGCAATCCTTACACGGTTAGCCCCCAAATAAAATGCTTCGCCGATAAACTCAGTCAGAAAAGGGAATTCTGCACGAGAGGCATCTTGCGCACCAATAGCCACATATTCAAAGTGAGATGAAGCATACTTTACCGTCTCCCGCATAGTTTTTAAAACCCATTTCCGGTCCTTCATCATGGCCAATTGGTGAATGTCCGAAGTTGGGAATGACAAGTTAATTCCATGGGTTTTCGTCTTTATGGCTGCATCAATATCTGCTTTTGTGGCACGGCACCACCCC
>DATBXH010000128.1:0-4177 GCA_036514375.1 Bacteroidales bacterium
GGTTGTTGGGAACAGCATTCACAGCTTCCTGAACGGTTTTGTAATTTCCGGAACCATCCTGGGCAACTACGACATCATACTTTACTGCAGAAAAAGTAAAACTCACACCAACTGCTAAAAATAGAATCAAAGAGCTAACTAGTCTTTTCATTTCCAAATAATTTTACTGATCGTATAACCCCACAGTTTTTAAAACCCTGTGGGTTTAATCTTAATACAATATTCTACCCTGGTTTGTATTACAAAATATTTCCCAAAATTTACAAAACAATCATATGTTTCACTATATTGTCATTACCCTCTTGTATCTTAACAAAATAACTACCTATGGGCAGATCTTTAACCGTTAAATCCTGAGTAAATCTTTGCGTTACTTTCATTATTTTTAGTTGTTTTACAAGAATTCCTGACTCATTCCAAATGGTTACCGTGGCCTCACCGCTATAATTGTTATCCAGTTGCAGGGTAAACTCTCCGTGGTTAGGATTAGGGAATACGGACACTGTCTGGTCATCCTGCAAATCCAAGGTACCTGTCGCTGTACTAAAATTAGCTACCAGTAACCTGTCACTATCTGCTTCGAAGGTTAATGTCATGCTGGTTGAAACATCTTTGCTTCCTTCCGTCCATTTGGTAAAAGCGAAGCCTGCTGAAGGAGTAGCAGTTAAGGACACAGCCTGGTTATATGTAAAAGTACCTGTACCGGAAACTGTTCCTGAACTTGCAGGGCTTGCAGTGGCTGAAATAACATACGATGGTTTCCCGGTGGAAAGATTGATGCCGGTTATTGATGCATTGTATGTTGTGATGGCGTTTCCTGTAACAGTAATCGATGATCCGTTTTTGAAGATCAGGCCGGTTACAAAGTAAGCTTTCATACCGGAAGTAGCTGAAATTTTAACATTATCCAAAACAATATCGGAGATGGATTGCTCTGGTAAACCCCATAATATGCCGGCATTTGATGAACCGGTAATAATTATATTTTTTAGTGTGATATGTGTCCAACTGGGCGTAGTGCTTGTAACTGCCTGTGCAGGATCGGAAGAGGGCGAACTTGGTGCAGAAGGATAATAACTGGTAATATAGATAGGGTTAGTTACCCCAGTCATGGTAATATTGGAGTAGGAAAGATTTTGTTCTACACCACCTCGTGTGCGATTTGATTTCATCCTGATGCCGGAAGTAGTTCCATTAAATGTACAGCTATCTACTTTAATATTAGTGATTCCGGAAGCATAACTGCCGATTGAGCAACCATGGCCTACGCCAAAAGCGCAATGTTTTATGGTAATATTCTGGCTTCCACTGTCCATAGCAATATTATCATCACCACAGGCTATAGTACAATTGTTAATATCGATATTGGGAGCCCAGGTATCAATTCCGTCAGTATTGGGTGAGGTAGAAGGGGCATTAATCGTAATGCCGGAAATGGTGGCATTGGACGAAGACTTACCGATGGTAATGTGAACATTTGGTGCATTTTGTAATGTAATTCCAAGGATGGCAATATTGGTACACCCGTCAAAACGTATCATACAAGGTCGGGATATTGCGTTATTAGCTTTATAGGCTGTCCACCAGTCGGAACCTTGTCCCTCGATGGTGCCTGATCCGCTCACTTCAATATTAGTGATATTCTTACCATAAATAAAATCCGTATAATCATCGGTTGTCCCTGAATTAGGATATGTTCCGGGAACAGTTCCATTACCGCTTCCGTATGGAAGCATTGTCAGCGTTGCCCCTGCTGAAATCTGCAGATTAATGTTATTCTTCATAGAGATCGGTCCGCTCAGGAACGTTCCGGCAGGAATAACTACAATTCCACCACCGGCTGCAGAACAGGTGTTAATCGTTTGCTGAATCGCACCGGTATTATCCACAGTGGTGCTGCTTACTGCGCCATATGAAGTAATATTAAAAACTATGGTAGGAATAACCGGTAAAGTTGCAGCTTTTATGGAGGTATAGGCTAACCCTGCGAATATAGAAATTATATAGAATAACTTAATCCTGAGTTTCATATAAATACAATATTAGTTGTTTTTTGTGATAGAGCTTTACGGGAAAGGCCTTAGCCCCACCCGTAAAGCTTTGATAGTATGATGGGATATAGTGAAAGTTGTGGTAGCAAAGGTAGCTTTAAAATCAATCATATATTTTTCTGAATTCATCATATTCTAAAAGTACAGCTTCTAAAATACAGGAAACGAATACTTCTGTAGTTCACCGGATACAAGTATTTATTTCGCAGGAAAGAGAAATCTGCATACAATCGTGGTTTTGTTTGTCATTTCGAGTGATTGTACTTAGCAGTCAGTTTCACAGAAAAAGCGTTAATAGCAGGAACAAAACTGAAGCTAAAAACCCATAGAATAACAAAATCAAGAAAGAGAGCCTTTTTAAACGCCGTTCAATATCTTTCATCTTTTTAATAAAACCCTGGGCAAGATAAATAACAATTGCCGGAACTAAGGTTTTAAATGTTCCAATTAACGAGTTTCTTTTTTTCCTGGCAGGGCTATACGTTCCAAACTTCGGGTACGGATTTTCCCGAGTCATGAAAATATAAGAGGTCAGTTTAGATTAATATTCTGTTATTCTTTAAATTACAGATGGTACCCGCCTGCCTTTATGCTGGCACAATTTCGATGTATATTTTTTACACTTATATTATACTCATATAGTGGTCTTTCTATACTGTTTCTTTACCCTTGATCTACCTTTTCTTTACCCTTTTTCTACCAAAATAGTAGAAAAAAGGTAGAGAAAGGATAATTTATATCTAGGGCAATAGTATAATAGAAGTAGTACTAGAATAGCAGAGGGCAAGATGAATAGGGCAGAAGCAATGTTTCCTCAATAATAAATAAGTATGGATAAAAGGGGTTGCCTTATAGTTAGGATGACCGGTTTTGCTGATTTTCGGAATTTAAAATATCCAGCCCTGTGAATGATTCTGGCTGTAGCAGAAGTGAAAATATGAAAAATTTTCCTTGTCGATTGGGTAAAATGAATATTATGAGTCGGAGTTACCAAATGTCGTTAGCTATTGTATTCATCCTGTAATGATAGGGAGTTTAAGTATCGCGGGGATCCATGAAAATAAGAGAATATCATACCTTTGCAAAAACAGAATGAAATGATCATATCGGTAAATAACTTTCCAAGAGTTCAGCTTGCCTATCTGCCGACCCCGTTGGTCGAGTTAAGGAAATTGACCAGAGTGCTGAATGGCCCAAGAATATTGATTAAGAGGGATGATATGACAGGTCTTGGCCTGGGTGGCAATAAAATACGTAAACTTGAATTTTTGTTGGGTGATGCTTTGTCTCAAAATTGCGATTCGGTCATTACTGGTGGGGCGACACAATCGAACCATTGCAGGCAAACATCTGCAGCATCAGCTACTGCTGGGCTGTCATGCCATTTGGCATTGGGTGGCACAAAACCAGCAGAACCGAATGGCAATTTGTTACTCGACTATTTATTTGGGGCTAAGATTCATTGGTGCGGTGAGTTCAGAAAAGGAGAAAAAATCCCCCGAGATTGCTGAAAGGATGAGATCTGAAGGACATAAGCCTTATATTATTCCATACGGTGGTTCGAATGTGGTTGGTGCGTTGGGTTTTGTAGCTGCGATTGAGGAATTGAAAGTGCAGTTGTCAGAGATGAATATTCAGGTTGATCATTTGATTTTCCCTTCAAGTTCGGGGGGAACACATGCAGGCGTCACAGTGGGGTTGAATATCAATGATTTATCGATAAATATCATTGGAATAGGGGTAGACAGAAGGAATTCCGGCGAAACACTTTTTGAAAACGAATTAGCCGAATTAGCTACGAAACTAACAGAAAAACTTGGTGTTAAACATCCTTATCTGGCTGGTGATTTTCTGGTTAATAACGATTATTTGGGAAAAGGATATGGTAAGATAGGAGATCTGGAACGTGAGGCAATTATGCTTATGGCCAGACACGAAGGAATTCTTCTTGATCCTGTTTATTCCGGACGGGCTGCTGGAGGAATGATTGATATGATTCGTAAGAAAAGATTCAGACCAGATGAAACTATTCTTTTCTGGCACACAGGAGGGACGCCGGCTCTATTTGATTATGCAAGGGAGCTTCTCTAACTTTTTTACAGTTAAAATTGACATTCAAATACAAA
>DATBXH010000129.1:0-5924 GCA_036514375.1 Bacteroidales bacterium
AAACGCCTGAATACGGGCATCCCCAACATACTGCTGCTGCTCGTAATACGGACAATCAAAATAGGTCTCCATGGCACACAAACGCTGAGTCCGCCAGCCCACATTCCAAATGTTGGTGAACATGGGATCATCACACTTGAAAGAAGCCTTCTCTTCAAAAGGATAGCCGGTAAATTTACTGTAAAAGTCATTGATGGTTAAAGGTTCATCCTGAGTCTCGACCGTCAGTTCGACATATCGGAAAGGACGAAACCATAGCGATTCAAATGTGCGGTTATCGCCTCCGTCGGCCAGGATGATGTCATAATAATAGTCATCCATAAACTTTTGATCGATATCATTTCTGTTACCCTTATCTTCCCTGTCCTTTTTGTCTTTAATCAGCGCTTCGGCATACGTAATTCTGATCTCACTCTTTTTACCTTTCGAGAAAACCAGTACCGGATAAGCGTTGGTCAGTACTTTCTGGTCGATCAGTATTTTGGTTTTTGTGTGGGCAGGTATAGTCAGGGCTTTTTCACCCCGCAAAAAAGAATCGGAGATCTTAGGCAGGTCGGAACGCCGGATGCTTGAAAACCTTTGCATTTTCAGCTCCATGGCGGGGATAGAACGTGGTTGTAACACCCAGGTCGACGGACCGCCAAAGGGTCCCAGACTGCTTAAGGGTTTGCCCTTCTCCAGCTCTGCGACCTTATTCCAACCGGAGTAATCGAAATCGGGCTGCATCCAGTTCCACGGATGCAATTCGCCATCTATTCTCTCCTGAGGACCAATGATCCACAATTGACCAACGAGCGGTGAATAAGCGGGATCTTTAAAAACAAACCAGCTATTGTCGGTATTGAGGACACTTTCTCTTGCCGTATTCCCCTGAAGGATAAAACCGGTCATTGCCGACACCTGTGCACCCGGACGATGCTCTGCAAAATTCCAGACTTCAGCCGTAATGACATTCTTACCCTTCTTTAAAAAGGGAGCAATATCAACACTTTCGAAATACCACTTCAACAGATCGCCGCGGGCCGGGCCATTGCATACCTGTTTCCCGTTTACATACAACTTGTAGCGGTTGTCGGCCGAAACATGAATGATAAATGGTTTGGATTCCGGATCGAGGGTAATATCTTTACGGAACAGATAAACCCCATATTCCTTACCGGTAATACCGGGGCAGGAGACCCATTTGGCGGTCCATTCTTTATTGAGAATATCAGGATTCATGCCTTCCGCTAACTGAGCAAAGGCAGTCCTGGTCAGGACAATAAAAAGCAAACCTAAAAGAAGGAAAGTAAATTTAAATTTCATATAAATGCATATTAGATTTTAATCATTATAAGCCTTCAGGCTTAGTGTATATTTATCGCCTAATAACCTGGTGCCGACTTCAACGTGCAGTATTTTCACTTCTCCCTGCATAAGCGAGAAGTAGCCATCGTCGAATATAGCCGGAAGAATTTGTTCACCCTTGTCGTTCAGCAACTGAGCTCTTATACCAACAATCGCTGTGGTTTGCGATTTATTGGTAAGCGTATAGGTAAGAAGCGTGTTACAACTGTCATTGGCTTTTGAAATTACCGGTTTACCCACAACAAGATCGTTACCTGCTGCCGGAAGTTTATTTAAAGCTGTATAATCGAGATACGTGTTCCCCATCCAGTAAAAGTTCTCCGATAACAATTTCCCTTTTGCATCCGTTAGTTTTAATTTTAAAAAGTGTACATCGGATAAAGCCGGCTTTTGTTTAGTACTATCAAATGCCACAAATGCTTCCCGAACCGAGGAGGCATTAACATCGAGTACCGCTTTCTGAGAGTACTCCGGAACCAGCTTCCCATTACTGTTATAGACATCCGCATAAGCGGTCACTTTTTTAAGATTGTACGGCTTATTGTTAATCACCTTTATAGAATTAGTGGCTGCATTCCATTGGATGTGTACCGGTTCGCAGGCACTTTTACTTCCGAAGTAAGCTCCCGTAAGATCGAAATAATAATCATAGGTTTGCCAGATCATGGTAGGATAAGCCGATTGGCTCATCCAAATAAGCATACCGGAGGCGTTATTCCACATGTGGTCGTTCCATGCCTCGTACATGGCTTTGAGAGTTTCCAGATTCATGAGCTGAGCCTTTTTGCAAAACTCATCGATGGTGGCCGAGGGGCCATACCGGTGGTTAATATCGTTAATGTAACGAACAGGATCGGAACCGCCCCCCAAGGCTCCATCGGTACAGAAATAGTGTTTTGCCCACATATTGGTATTGCTGCTGACAGATTCCGGTGTTGGCGGCACCCAATAATCGGCTGGCATAAACTTTTTAAAACTTTCCACATTGACAAATGTTGCAGCTCCCAGTTCGGAACGCATGCCGTAGTTATCCTTTGAAAACAAGTATCCATTATGCGGATCGGTGAAATATGTTTTCGGATCGACATTACCCCAAATACCACTACCTGACAGAATACGACTGCCTCCGTGGATGGAAAAGTTAGGATTTTTCTCTCCGGCATTTGAACGGGCTATGTAAAGCTTATCGTCTCCGTCATACTCTTTTACTGCATTCTTAATTGCCATATTCAAAGGTCCGGTAGGATTTCCACCTGGAACTCCTTCATTGGCACCGCACCAGATCACAATGGAAGGATGATTTCTGAATTTTTTAACTTTCTCAATGGCATTCCGTTTGAATATATCCAGGCTGTCGATGGGACCAAAATTGTTGAGCCAAAAATCGTCCCATACCATGATCCCATATTTGTCGCAATAGTCGTAAAATGCTTCATCGGTGACTTCTCCGGTCCAGTTTCTGATCATGTTATAATTCATCTCCTTATGAAACCTTATCCGGGGTTCATAATCAGCGCCCCTCACTTTTAACATGTAATCCGACATGCCCCAATTACCTCCTTTAATGAGAATAGGAACATCGTTAATGTATACTCGCATAGGTCCGTTAAGAGACGTTGTGTCTGAGGTAACTTTCCGGATGCCAAATGTTTTAGTTACGGCATCGGATGATTCCGAATGATTTATTTCAAAGCTAACCGTACAAGTATAAAGATGTTGAGAACCATCGGCTTTACCGCCGTAACCGTTTGGCCACCAAAGCTCCGGATTTTTAATACTTAACATTGGAAAATCATTCCTGGTGTAGGTCACGTTTTTGCTGTTATTGGCATCAATCGTAATCTGCGAACCTTTTATCCGAATATTACCTGGATTAATAACAGCTGTTACATTTCCGGTTACCGGTGAAGAACCGGCATTTCGCAATGTAACGTTTAGTGTAAGATTTGCGAGGTCTTTACGGGGTAATTCGGTCCGAATCCATGGATCTTCAACGCATACAGTTCCGGTAGTATTCAGGGTAACACTGTCGGTTATCCCACTGTTAAAACCCGGCACAGGAGGCATCCAGTCCCAACCGGCACTACAAACATACGTTGGGCTTTCAAAATTCGCCAACGGATGATGATGCTCCGGATCGTTAAAAGGAGGGATAATCAGGACAGCAATGGCATTGGCTTTTCCGTTGTTCACTATACCGGTAATGTCGAACTTTCCCCTTTCCATCAATCCTTTCAGGGTTCCCAGATGGTGACCGTTAACATAAATCTCCGCTATTTTATGGATACCGTTGAAGCTTAGCCACAACCTCTTATCCGATGACAGCAGGGGTGCTGTAAATTCAGCCCGGTACCAGTACGGCTTGTTATACTTTGCATGGTCTACCTTATAAATATTATCGGCAAAATCGGGATTACTTTCTTTACCGGCAACCACATACGAATAAAATACCGTACCAGGAACAACCGCATTTATCCATCCTTCTGACTGAAATCCAGGAGATGAAATCTTTTCTCCATCGCCGGACACATCACTCTGAGCCATTAATTTCCATTGCAAACTACCTGGCTTTACCTGAGAAAAGGTCAGCATTGATACCAATTGAAAACTCAGCATAAAACACAAAACCTTCCTATAATTCCTCTTCTCTTTTTTCTTCATATTCGATTCCAACTTTAATTATTCATGATTTTGAGAATTGCCCCGATTATGAAAATCATTTTCCTCATTTTCAAATCTTCAAATTTTCAAATCATCTATTTAGATTTATAATTCAGGCAAAGAAAGCCCACCACAATAAGCACACTCATATATATAAAGAGATTGGGAAATTCGGTGTACAGGGTAAGTTTGTTATTCGGTGTAACTATTACTGGTTCCACAAAGGACTGCTTACTTCTTTTTTCCAGTGAAATCCGACCCGAGGCCTCAATCAAACCACAAAATCCGTTGTTGGAATTAACGACCACATCTTTACGCGTTTCAACAGCCCTTAGCCTGGCATTATAAAAATGCATCTCAACAATGGCTGTTTCTCTAAACCAACCATCGTTTGAAGGGTTAACCAAAAACTCAGCACCCTTTCTCGCCATATTTACAGCCGTACTTGAAAGAAATGATTCATTACAGATCATCACCCCGGCCTTGCCATAGGGAGTTTTTAACGGCACAGGGTTTTGTCCTTCCTTCACATAAAAACCATTGTCAGAGAAAAAAGGAACAAGTATTCCTCCAACCCTTTTTTCAATAAAATCGAGCAAAGTGGACTTATCGTAACGGCCAGCAATGGAATCATCGGGAAGAATACAATACAGGGAATTATAAACCTGTTTGCCTGAATAATCAGTATTCATTCCCACTAACTGCGTAATCTGAGCCGTATCTGTTATTTTATGCACTTCCTTCAACAGGTCATCATCCGGTCGATAAGTCCAGGGCACAGCTGATTCGGACCACAAGATGATGTTTGGTCTTAATCTTACGGCTTCCCGGTTCAATTCGAAGATGTTTTCAACAATCATATTACCTGTCCGGTCATTCCATTTGGTTTCAGGAGGGACGTTATCTGTAAGTAAGGCTACCGTAAACGATTTACCGGAAGGTGACAAATGCTCGTCAAACCATTGTACAGATACCCAGCCTGCACCTAAATAGAAAAAAATGAACAATACGGGCAAAAACAGTTTCTTCCATTTCTTTTGAAGCACTAAGGAAGCAAACAAATAGTTGACAAAGATTACGGCAAACGTAAGTACATGTACCCCAAAATAAGCAGCAGGCTGAATAGCATAAAAATTGCCCAATAATGTATCTCCCGTATGATAGTTTATCCAGGGCATTCCTGACAAAGGAATAGTCCAGACCATTTCCATAAGCACCCAGGCAAATGCTACAGCCGATGCCTTAAAAAACAAAGAATTGCTGTTTATTGAGTTGATAAAAAATAAACCAAACATCATGAATGCTCTGAATAGAACAGCAACCACAGTACAAATGAGCATTGCCATCAGGCCCATGAATAACCCGGAACCGGTAAATGAAGACGTTAAGGTAACCATCCAGAGACAATTGAGAACACTGGCAAAGCCAAAAGCCATCCCAAGCACCATCGATTGCTTAAGTGTTTTCTGATGTAACGCAATAAACAGCGGAATAAAACTCACCCATGCCAGCATAAAAATACCATGGATTATAGTATATCCGGCAATTAACCCGGAACCTAATGTCAGTACGAATGGATTCCTGAAGTACTTTGTCATGAACTAAATTTAGAGTCTAAAAAATTTACCCTGGTACCAAAAGAATATACTAGGCGTAAATTAACGAAAGCACCGTTTCCTGAAATGACTATCGAATTGTTAAACGTCATTTGTCCCTAAATCAAACTGACCCGATAAACATCCAGATCAATGCCCCAACGAAATAGCACTGCCCAATATAGCCATGTTATAAATGTCACCTTTGCCAGTATATGATGTATGGCCACAAATAAATGAATCAGGTAAAACCAAGCGATGAGAAAAATTACGTGCAAAATTGCAAATCCAGCAAGAATACCGGAAATGAATGCAAAAAGG
>DATBXH010000130.1:0-5228 GCA_036514375.1 Bacteroidales bacterium
GATTTGAATTTTAATCCTAAATATGTGGGGATTTTTGCCATACAAGGATGGGCGAATACTTTGGAAAGTATTCCTGTTTATTTTGATTCTTTTATCCTGAGCGGGAATAGGTGCGATTAGTTTTCCCGTTCGTTGCAACATGAGGCTATGTCATTTTTGGCTATGGCAAACGTTATTATTTTCGCGATTAATGTGCTAAATTCGAATTAACGTTCAAGCTGTTATAAACTGAGTTCGATAAAATGATCAAAAAATGAGGTTATGAATTGTCCAAATTATTCTCTACTATATCGAACTGAGGCTATTCTAGTAGAGCAAATGGTAAGGAATGCGGATTTAATATAAAAAAGAAATCGATATGAAAGACTCATTGGAATTATCGGTAATTCTCAACGAAACAAAAGAGAATTTATATAAAGCATGGCTAGATAGCGAACAACACAGCAGCTTTACGGGCAGTCCTGCTCAGATAGATCCGGCATTAAACGGAGAATTTTCTGCCTGGGATGGCTATATCCGTGGCACAAATAAAATATTGGAGCCTTATACTAAGATTGTGCAGGCCTGGCGAACTACTGAGTTTGCTGAGAATGATGAAGATTCCGTAATAGAGTTGTTGTTCGAAACCAAAGGCAATAAAACCCAGCTCACCATAAAACATTATAATATTCCGGAAGGCCAGGGTAGTGACTATGAGCAAGGATGGAAAGAATTTTACTTTAAGCCGATGAAAAAGTATTATAACAGAAAATGACGGGGAAGAAATTGGTTTTGGCCGGAAGCCGGTAAAGGTAAACGCAGCAAGAGGCTACGCTTAGCTGCGATAATTACTTCACCTTTTAAGCAGATTCTTACTGAGAATTGTTTTCATTACCTCCTCTTTCAGATTCCGGCTGATGGGCAGGGAGTGCGTTTTTATTTTTACCTGGTTGCCCAGAATGCCGTCGACTTTTGATATAGCGATGATATACGACTTGTGAATTTTCAAGAACCTGTCCTTTGGCAACTGCTCCTCCATGGACTGAAACGTGATGTATGCGATATATTTTCGTTCGGGAGTTTGCAATAAAACATAGTTTTCCAGGGCTTGTACGAAAAGCAGATCGTTGTAAAAGATTTTTTCGAACTGCTTGTCGGATTTGATGAAAAAGAAGTCCTCCGTTTTTTCCGGGGCTGAGGTTGAACTCCTTTTCATCTCAAAAAAATCTCTGGCCTTGTTAACGGCTTTCATAAACCGGTCTGTCGAAATGGGCTTTACCAGATAATCCAATACATCGAGTTCGTAGCCTTGCAAAGCATACTCCGAATAAGCGGTAGTAAGAATTACCATGGGTTTCACCGAAAGCGTTTTCAGAAAATCGATCCCTGACATCCTGGGCATCTGAATATCAAGAAAAATTAAGTCGATAGCCTGACTTCTCAATATATTGTTGGCAGCGATGGCATTTTCGCAATTGGCTTTCAAGTCGAGAAAATCAACTTCGGCAATGTACTCTTCCAACCCTTTTCGGGCCAAAGGCTCATCGTCAATGATGATGCAATTAATTTTCATGCAGGTGTAAGATTAAGGTTGCCAGGTATACATTATCATTCTTTTCAATAAGCAATTGATGTCTTTCCGGATACAACAAAGCCAGCCTTCGTTCCAAATTCTTCAGTCCGACTCCGCCCGCTAAAGTTTCGTTTTCCGGTTTAATGTCTTCAAACGTATTGCTTACCTTGCATTTGAATGTACTATCAGAGCCGGAGAGTTCAATGTGTATTTCATTTGTTTTATTCGGGTAATTGGAGACGTGCTTAAATGCATTTTCCACCAACGGGATGAGCAACAAAGGCGAGATTGAAAAATTACCGGTCCTGAAATCTTCTTTGAAAGATATCTTGTAATTCTTGTTTAACCTGAGCTTTTGCAGCTCGATATAATTTTTCAAATAGGCTATTTCCTTTTCAACAGCTATTCTTTCGGCATTGCATTCGTACAACTGGTATCGCATCATTTCCGACAACCGCATCAGGGAGTCCCTTGCCCCTTTGTTGGATTTCTCAATTTGAAAATAAATTGAATTGAGCGAGTTGAACAGAAAATGCGGCTCATTTTGCGATCGTAAAAAATTCAATTCATTACTTATCTTTTCTTTCTCCACAGCATCAGAGTAACGTTGCAGCTTTATTTTGTCGAACATGATTTTGACAGCCAGAAGCAGGGCTGTCCAGATGAAAATATTAAGCAGTGAATTGAAGTACAGATTTATAAAGTCGTGCCTGGACATAGAAATATGATAAAACCTGCTATTAATAAACAGCACCACAAACGATCGCAGCAGGGACGTCAGCAAGAAACTGATTAAGACAACAATGGTAAAAGGAAGATACCTGTGCTTGTTTAATAGCTTCGGAAGGGAAAAGTGCAGATGAAAATAGTAGTTGAAAGCAATGAATACCAGGTAGCATAACTCAACACCAAAGGCCCTCTCCAACGTAAGTGTTTGATTTTTGAAAACGAAAACCCACACCAGGTACAATATGGTCCATATGATAAGATCGACGAACCGGTTGTTTTTGTTTTGAATCATTTCTATCAAAGAATTTGAAGCAAAGTTACAACACCATTTGCAGCGGACAATTTATTTACACCATTCGTTGGGCTATCTTGACGAATTGCAGAACGTCAAGCTTTTCTTGCACTTCGCGTAAAGAAATTTTTTAGGGGTGGGTCCTTCCCTAATTTTACCCGTACAAAAACTAAAAGATATGAAAAAATTATTTCACTGGGTGCTCAATCCTCCAACGGAAGGTAATAAAGAAATCATCATTCTGCGACTGATGGCAGGAGGGGTGTTTTTCTGGGAAGGAATTATAAAATTTGTTTTCGTCAACCAGGGTGTGGGAAGGTTTACAAAAATAGGGTTCCCCGTTCCTGAGTTCACTGCACACATGGTGGCTACGTTTGAAATTGTCGGCGGTCTGTTATTACTGTTTGGTTTGCTCACCAGGCTTACGGCTATCCTTTTCTTTATTCAAATGATCGTTGCCATTCTTTCCACCAAAATTTCACTTTATCTGGGGACATCCCCGCTAGCACCTCCGCCAGTTCTTCCCAAAGTTGGTTTTTGGGCGGTACTTCACGAATCCAGGGCAGATTACGCTCAATTGCTTACCTCTTTGTTCCTGGTTTATGTGGGAGCGGGTATTTGGTCGTTGGATCATTACTTTGGGAGAGTGAGAGAGTGAATCAACTTTCGAGATGGGTACTACAAGTCGGAGCGCTGAGAGGCTGTCTTATTTCCGGCGTAGTCTGGAGGCTGCGCCGAGCGCTGTGCTTTGATTATCAAGTTTGAGCGTAGTCTCCAGACTACGCTCAATTCCGGACTTATAAATCCAATTTTACCAGCCTATCCTTTAGGATAAACAAAATTGGTCGACTGCTCTGCCATTTTAATGGGACGTACCTCAATCTTTGCTCCTTTTACAAATGCGAATTCGGGGTTTCGTTTGGCAATGGCAATGGCTTCATCCAGGTCATTGGCAAGGATGTGATAATAGCCTACGATAATTTCTTTTGTTTCGTTGTATGGGCCATCTTTAAAGGCTCCTACCGAACCTGAAACCATTGTTCCTTCCCTTACCAGCGGCTGGGCGCCTTTGAGGTTTCCCTTCTTCATGAGATCTTCGATGTACACCTGGCATGCTTTTAAAAATTGTTGTTGCTGTTCCGGTGAAAGTGCAGCTTTACCGTCGCCTTCGTTGCGGATTAATAACATGAATTCTTTCATATTAGGTTGTTTTTAAATTGCCGTTTGTGAGAATTAGTTAAAAATTTTTTACGAACCGACTGATTTCAGAGTAAGGACTAAAACTAATTTCCCGGCTTCATGCCTGAAAAGATGATCTATAAGCTGGTCAATCCTTGATTTTCAATAGTCATTTATGATAATGGTGCTAAGTTTAACCAGGTATTGTTTTGTTTATTTCCGGATTCAGGACATAAACAAATAATTCTTACTTAATGTTTTGGCTCTTTTTTACTCGCCTGCTGCAGTCAACAGGCATGCTCGGGTTAAGGATTGCCAAATTAATTATATCCGGAATTTGAGCCATAGCATGGCGACCTATTTGTAGCTTCAGTAATTCATCATTGACAATTTTCATTCGACGCACGAATCATCATGAGAGAGGTGGTGAATAGGATTGCGCCGAAAGAAATGTCTCTTTGCAAAAGCATTGAATTTCGGCGCATTGAAGATAAATCTCCGTACCGTGTTTAATCGTGCGCCGAAGAAGCAAATTTTCATTTCCTTCCGGATTTAACTACAAATAGGTCGCTCCGATGGAGCTAAAGAGTATTGAAACAACATTTTATATTTCTGAGCCTGGTGGCCATGCCTGTGGGGGATAAGACTGTAACACATGCAGACATGATGAGAAAATTTTTTCAAAACCATTAGGACTATCCCTCAAATTTCTTGTCATACCAACGAAAAATTAGATGAAAGTGTCTATTTCCTTAAGGCACTGTTGTCAGGTTAAAGAGTATAAAGTGTTGGTTTTAAGGGTTTGTATTGTAACGAGATATTATTTCAAAGTTTTAGTTTTAACCCTGGCCCCCGAGAGTAATTTCATAGTTAATGGGAGGGTATCTTATATCTTACGGTTACAACCCCAACCCCTTAAGAAGGGGCTACAACTGGTTCTCAACAACTTAAAGCCTTCGTCTTCTCTTAAGAAATTAACATTTAATACAAAAACCATAATAAACGCGAAGCTGTTATGGCCCCTTCTTAAGGGGATGGGGTTAAAAAAGTGATAAATGAGAAATTTTGCCATTAGCTAAGAAATTACCCTTCTTAAGCCCGCCTGAATGACACAGTCGGGCAGGGAAGGCGGCTAAGATATTTACCTACATGTGGATTTACAATTCCTTACATATTATTAACTTAAAATTAATTCTATGAAAACAAATTTATTCAAGAAGGTTTCCGGAATCCTGGGCGGAACAAAGTGGAAAAACATGAACGCTGATGACCGTCAGACAGATGTTGTAAGTTTTAAACCTGGAACACCAAGCCAGGAGGTTATCAATAAGCATGATGCTATCCCGAATGAATCCGCAAGGCCAATCAAAAGACCAACACTCCTCCATGTGCTCTTAGTTTTTGTGGCGTTAGCCGTGTTAGGCTACGGATGCGATCAGTTGATAGATGAATTGAACATCCCGCCCACTGTGGCTT
>DATBXH010000131.1:0-2083 GCA_036514375.1 Bacteroidales bacterium
CAAGTTTCAGAAGGGATAGAAAAGGCTGATAAACGTTTTATAATAGGATTAAAACATATTAAATCAGCAAAAACTTACCAGGTTGAACTTTCAAAAGAGGCTTGGGATATCATTGAAAAATACGTTAAAAATAAACAAGAACTAGTCTTTGACAAGCTCCCCAATAAGCCGAACTGCAATATCAAGTTGCATTTATGGGGAGCAATGGCAGGAATTGATACAGACCTTTGTTTTTCAGTAGCCCGAAATACGTACACTGTGAATCTTCTGAAAAAAGGACATCCTTTGAAAGAAGCCCGAAAGCGAATTGGACTGGTTAATACACACAGTGCCCGAATTTACGAAACCATGTTACAAAAGGGAAACAGTACACCATGATAACCATACGCTATAAAGAAACCGGGACAGGCAAATTCAGCGTTTACCTGGACATTTATCAAAAGGATGAAAAAGGCAAGGTTGCACGTAAGTATGAATTCCTTAGGATTTATGTTACCCGGGACTACAGCAAAACCAAGCGGGTTGCTGCTATTGATAATGAAAAGATGGAGCTGGCAAAGAGCATCCGTTCCAAACGGGAATTGGAACTTTATGGTACTGTCTCTGGCTTGAATGGCCAACCCAAACGGGTAAACCTTTCGATTTTGGATTATATATGGCGTGATTACCAGAAAACGCACCGCAAAAATTACTACCAGTTGTTAAAACACCTGGAACAATATTCTGGGGGGAAAGACATCCTGTTTTCCGATGTGAACCTTCCCTTTATAGAAAACTTCCAGAAACGCTTACTGGAAAGAGATTCGCGGAACACAACCCTTCATTACCTGAGCCTGCTTAAAAAGTTTATCAGCAAAGCGTTCAAAGAAGAAATCATTGCTTTCAACCCGTTTGAAAAACACAAGATGCTTTCCAAACAGGAATCCGATCGGACATTTCTGGAACTTCACGAAATAAAAGCTTTGTCCGATACGATTGTTCCTTGTGAACCCCATATCTGCGATGCTTTTTTGTTTTCTTGTTTTACCGGACTGCGGTTTTCCGATGTAAAAACACTTTCCAGGTCACACATCTCGAAAGACAAAGACAAGGATGAGAACGAATACCCGGTTATCAGGCTGCGTCCCATCAAAACCACCCGAACAACGGGTAAATATTTGAAAGTGCCATTGTCGGAACAAGCCATTAAAATACTGAAAGCACAAAAGAAAAAGCGGGACAGTGACCTTGTGTTTTTCAACCTTCCTGATAAAAACACGACCAACTACTGGCTTAGAAAGTGGGCGAAAGCAGCAGGTATCGGCAAACACCTGCACTACCATGTTTCCCGCCACACCTTTGCCACATTGGGCTTAACCTCAGGTATTGACATTTATACCGTGAGCAAGCTCATGGGGCATACCCGGCTGGATGCCACACAGGTGTATGCTAAAGTCATTGAAGAAAAGAAGCTAAAAGAAGTCCAGAAATTTCCAGGTTTTTCGCTTAAAAGCAATAAGAAAGGAAATGAGAAGAAAAGAGAAAAAGAAAGAGACAAACAGAGAAAATAAAACCAAACCATTTAACAGTACGGGACAATTAACGTAAAAGCAATATATGATAACCTTACGCTATAAAAAGTTAAAGACGGGCAAATACAGCCTGTACCTGGACATTTATACCACCGATGACAAGGGTAACAAAAAGCGCCAATACGAGTTTTTAAAGTTACAGGTATCCAAAGATTACAACAAGATAAAAAACATCCTTCTCGATGACCGGGACAATATGGATTTGGCAGAGGACATCCGCCGCAAGCGGGAACTGGAAGTAACCGGGGAGTTAAGAGGCGTAAAGGCAAGGATGGGTTATAGCGGGCACCTTTCTGTAACAGAATACCTCGAAAGCGTTTACTATAAAACAGGCAATGAACGGATAAAAACCTTACTCTATCACCTAAAACGGTATACCGATAGCGAAAAACTGTTCTTTAACGATGTGGATACCGTTTGGCTGAATGAATTTAAAGATTACCTGGTAACAACTGTGTCGCAGAATGCAGCCGTAAACTATATGAAACTGTTCAGGGCAAGGGTAAAGGATG
>DATBXH010000132.1:0-2947 GCA_036514375.1 Bacteroidales bacterium
CGGTTTGGTTTTGTTGTCTTCGTCTTCGCAGTTATTTTCAAAGCCAGAGGGTGTTCCATTATATCCATCACTGATAATCATTTTATCCTTAACAATCAGAGCTCCAACCTGACGGCGTTTGCAATAGGAATTTTGCGCCCATATCTGTGCCATTTCCAGATAACGCCTGTCAAATTGCAGTTGTTTGCCTTTGTATGGATGAATCGAGTGAGACATGTATTCTGGTTCTTGTTGAGATATTCTGTCATGTTTGCACTGCAAGATACAAAAAAACCCTCTTATGAGGGTTTTTTATGTACCCGGAGCCGGGGTCGAACCGGCACGAGGGTGAGCTCACTGGTGTTTGAGACCAGCGCGTCTACCAATTCCGCCATCCGGGCGATTAAGGTGTGAGTTTGTGTTTGAGTGTGGGTGTGTCATAAATAGGCTTGCGAAGATAGAGAATAGTTTTTTGATGAACAATAGCAGGTTTAAATTTATTGAAATTGATTTAACAATAAAATTTCATAATCGCGTAATCATAAGTTTCCAAAATGATTAGATAAGGCGAGAGACTTCGGGCAAAGAAAAAACCTTCATAAGGTTATTTGTTATAGCACGTCAGATATGCTTTTGAAAAAAAGCCAAGTTTGTAAAAATCGAACCAGAATAAATTTGAATACCCTTTAACCAGATTTAACCTTAGCATTGGTTTTAGCATAGAGAAAAGAAAGGCGATCAGGAAATTTAACCCAAATCTCCGACATTTCTTATGAAATTTAAGCAAGGTTACATCATTTATGAAGTCGCGGTCCCGGTTCAGAAATTGAAGAATGCAAACCAAGTTGCTAAGCCCCAGTTCGGTTTTTTCAATAAATTCCTCATTATCCTCAAGGTAACCGTTCAAAATAGGGTTGTCGATATGTTGAACAGGGATATGGTTCTTTTTTAACTGAAATCCGAACAATGTGTCTTCATGTCCATACTTCACAAGCCTTTCGTCGAATTTTATCTGCGAAAGGATTTCCTTATGCACTGTAAAATTACTGGTTATGAACGATACGTGAGGGTTTTGCTGTCGCACGGTTACAGGTATGCTTTCCTTCTTTCTTCCGTACCTCCAGCGCAACATTTTTTGTTTTGAAGGTCTTATCTCATTGTAAATCCTGCCGCCGCAAATAACTTTATTGCCTCCATGAATAATCGCTTCGGCATATTTTTTAACAAAATCACTGGTTATCAGTACCGAGTCGCAGTCCAAAAAGAGTAGATAATCGTATTGGGCATAATCAAGAAATAAATTTCTGATTTTAGCGCGTCCAATATTTTCATTCAGCTGAATGTATTTTCCATAGGTGTTACAAATGTCCTTATTTTTAACCCTGAATTCGATGTCTGAGGCATCGTCGATACAAATTACCTCAGCTGGTATATTCTGTCTTATAGCTTGTTGGTGTAAAATTACAACAAGCCCTGTGACGTCAAAATTATATATTGGTATACAAATGGATAACATATTGTTACGATGAAGTTTTAAAAATAGAAAAATAATGCTCACAAAACATTATCGGATATTAAAATTCTTTATGATTGCAGAAGAAACTTTTTCTTATATCATCACAATATAATGCATGCGATTGTTTATGTTAACATGTAATATTGTTCAGTTATTTTGTGTTTAATAAACAGTTCTCCTGATAATTAATTACTTATCTAAACAAGTTGTTTAGAATGTAAAATTTCTGTAACTTGTTATCTTTGTGAATTATTAACCTTTAAGCATGACCGATCAGATTAGATGGGAACAATTTATGGGAGGAGATCAGGCCGCCCTGTCCCAGATTTTTTTGGAATTTCACGACGATCTGTTTAATTATGGAATGAAGCTATCTGCTAACGACGATATAGTAAAGGATTCGATTCAGGATTTGTTTTTAAAGCTTTGGAAAAACCGTCAAAATCTGGATAAAGTAAAGGTTATAAAACCGTATTTGTTCAAATCTTTACGTCATCATATTTTTGATTCAATTGAACTTCGAAAATCATTGCGATTAACTGATGAAGAATCCAATAGAGCTTTTGAAGTAGTTTATTCCCATGAAGATTTTCTAATAGATGAACAAATCAATACAGAGACGAGAGATAAGGTAATTCAAGCATTGAACCAATTGACTCCTCGACAGCGCGAAGCAATTTATCTACGCTATTTTGAGGAACTTGAATTTAGTACCGTTGCTCAGGTAATGGAAATGAATGTTCAGTCGGTCCGAAACACCATACATCGGGGAATGCAGGTAATGAGGGATCTTATGGTACTGCACGTTTTTTTTCTCATGTTAGGCAAATCTGCAGATTTTTTTAGAGTTCCTATTTAATTCATTTTTCCGAGCGGAAAAATAACACCGATGAGTATAAAATTGACTTTTATCCGTGATAGGGTAAAATGTCTGTATTTTATATCATGGAGAACCATGTTTTTAATAATGTCGAAGATTTTATCCTAAATGAAAGTTTTAAGGAATACATTTTAGGTAACGATAAGGAAATAAACAATTTTTGGAACAACTGGATCATCAATCACCCGGAGCAAATGGAAGAATTTAATAAGGCTAAGATGGTACTTAATGTATTACTTAAGGCCAGGAAACGACAGGTAACAGTCAGTAAAGATAGTGCGCTTGCTGAATTAATTAAGAAAATCAAATTGGAGAATAGACCACCTAAGCATAACGTAAAGCTTAATCGTATCCCTTGGCTCCGTGTCGCGGCTTTTTTATTGCTTGTTTTAGCAGTAGCTATTGTTTGGCGAAATTCTCGTGAAACCAAACCCTCAAATGTGAATCCTGTTTGTCAGATAATTGTTCCAATTGGAGAAAAGTCACAGATTATATTACCCGATGGCACTCATGTCTGGATTAATTCAGGCAGTCGGTTAACGTATCCGGCTAAATATGGGATAAATAACAGG
>DATBXH010000133.1:0-4659 GCA_036514375.1 Bacteroidales bacterium
AAAGGCGATTTCCAAAAGTTGACGGACGAGTGTAAGAAGGCTTTGGAAATAATTAAGAAGTACAAGAAGAATTAAATGATTTGATATAACCCTAAACAATTGCAAAATATTTTAATTTTGGATGTTTTGAAGTTGTTTTACCAACTTTTTATCGCTACTAACCTTAAATTTAATGGAGATGAGTACAAAACAACAAGTTGCTGAGAAGATAGGCCAGTACAGGTGGACAATTGCTACCTTGCTTCTATTCTCGACCACATTTAATTATTTGGATCGGCAGGTAATTTCTTACCTGAAACCTTATTTTTGTTCAGCGGAGGGATTTGCCTGGACTAATACCCAGTTTTCTATTTTAACTTCCTTTTTTACAGGATTTTATGGATTGATGACAATTGTCGCTGGTTTTGTAATTGATAAAATCGGAACTAAACTTGGTTTGGCTTTATCATTAATTGTATGGTCTATTTTTGGTGTTGCTAACGCTTTCGTGGGTTCCGTATTATGGTTACATGTAGTTGTAAGAAGCCTTTTCGGAGTTGGTGAAGCTGGGAACTTTCCTGCTTCTATTAAAACGGTAGCAGAATGGTTCCCTAAAAAAGAACGTGCCCTGGCTACAAGTATTTTTAACAGTGGATCGAACCTTGGTGCCATGATAGCAGCTTTGTTTGTGCCTTGGTGTATGGTGTTTTTTGGCGATCAGACCGGCTGGAAGATGGCCCTTATTTTTACGGGTGCTGTTGGGTTTATCTGGTTAATTTTCTGGTTTTGGCTTTATGATTCACCTTCAAAGTCGAAAAGATTAGATAAAGCCGAATATGATTATATTCATAGCGATGAGGCTGTAGTAGCTAAAGATGCGAATGGTGATGCTAACGGAGTGTCTTACGGAAACCTGGCTTCATTTAAAGGAAGAGCTACAAAGCCTACTTTTTGGGGTACTTTTATAATAATTAATATCATTGGCTTATTTCTTATCCAGGTAATGAACATGATGGTTGATAAAACACAACCGTTTGGTACGGCACCAAAAATATTCCTGGTGATTGTAGGATTACTTTATGCATGGTTTATTCTGGCACTTCAATCAAGAAGGTTACATGATATTGGTAAAAGTAGTAAATATCTATTTTTCAATTTAATACCCATTATTGGCACATTATATGTTTTGATTTTTGCCGGTTTTAAGACTGGAAGCAAGGATGCAAACGAACATGGGGAAGCACCAAAGCCAAGCATTCTTGCCTACAATCAAACATGGGCATTTTTTGTCGGTAAGTTTTTTACCGATGGTATTTGGTGGTTTTATCTTTTCTGGTTACCCGATTACCTGATTAATCAGTTTGGAATGACATTATCAGAGGTAAAATGGCCAACTTTTATTGTTTATTTTATTTCCATAATAGGTAGTGTGTTTGGAGGTAGCCTTCCATTAATGCTTATTAACAGGGGAATGCAGGTTTATAAGGCACGTATGACAGCCATGATCATAATTGCTTTTGTTCCATTGGTTGTACTTACTACCCAATATTTTGGAAATGTTTCCATCTTTGGTAGCGCAGCTATGTATCTGGCTGTTTCCATCATATCGATTGCTGCAGCCGCACATCAGGCGTGGTCAGCAAATTTGTTTACAACAGTTTCAGATATGTTCCCTAAAAAGGCCGTTGGTTCGGTTACCGGAATTGGTGCTATGGCCGGTGGACTTGGTGGTGTTTTGGTTTTAATGCTTGTAGGTGTATTGCGCGATGCCTTTATCAGTAAACCGCAAACAGCTTACCTTATTATGTTTATTGTTTGTGGAGGTTCGTACTTAATTGCATGGGCTATTATGAAATTATTGGTTCCCAAACATAAACCAATCACCTTATAAAGATATTAGGATATTATGCTTAAAAAGCTGTCCATCGGGACAGCTTTTTTTGTTAATTACCAATAGCAGGAAATTACATCATAAAAAGAGGTCTCTTGCCAGATCCTGAATCACATGTTTCGCAAAACAGGTAGCTGGCTATTTGAAACAGGTAGCCGGCTATCTGTTATTTGGGAACTATTTAGGATACTTATTAACTATGCCGATGCATTATTCTAACAAGTTCGATACCCATCCATATCTTTAAAGTCTACCTCGTATTTCTTGTCATTCGAAAGGGTAATAGTTGCACCTAAAGCTGAGAAACTTGGTGTTATATCTATGATATTGATCTGTTTTATTGGCGACAGTTCTTCCTCTGTCCATGCACTATCGTCCGTCTTATGAAGCAGTGCAACTATCATTAGTTCCATAGCCGGATTCTTGCTAAGCCTTTTCTTGTGGCAATATATCACAGTGCTCTCATCAGCCTCGGCATTTCTGTCGGTATGGACAATAGATTGCACATCATCCCAGCCTTTATAGGTAATCAAAGCAAGTTGTCTTCCGGGTATAGCAGCCGTAATTACTTTCTTGTTACCTTCTTCAAACTGATTTATGGTTGCTTTCTTACCTCCAATGTGCGGTAAACCATAATGTCCGAATGTAAGTTCGTATTCAAATGCAAGTCGGGACCTGTCAACCCTGATCACTCCTCCAGGAATGATAATATCAGCCAAATCAATGATATATCCTACACCATTATTGGGTGGCTTTCGCATAATCGCTTGTCTGTAACAAACATCCTTGCGTACTCCGTTATAAAGCATACTTTGAGAAGTGGTATACACCAAATTCTGTTCAGAAGTATTTTTTACGGTTTTGCCGGTGAGATAAAAATTGATATCATCGCCCCGAACGTCGCGTGGATCAAGGCTCCGGAAACTGTATTCCATTGATGTTCCGCCCTTCGGATTATGGTCTTCCCATGGAAAATGTGTGTTGTAGGCTAGCTTGGAGTAATTGGGATCATCATAATAAACTTTACCAGGAATAATCTCTGATGTTCCCGTTTTTCCATGGTTAACCAAAACAAGTCCTGGGCTGTCTAGTACAACCTTGTTCGAGTTGTTCCCCAGAGTTTCCCACATCCCTTCATTCTCTTTGGCTGTCCAGAAGGGAGAATCATCGGGCAATGCCAGGCAAATGAATGGTAGAAACATTAAAAATGGGCTGCCTGCACAACTATAGTTTTGCACCATATATTCTTTTTGGCCGTAGAACCCGAGGCTTGGGATATCGTTAACATAAAATTCTTCACGGGCCACAAATTGCAATAACGAACCGGAGCAAAGACGCCTTGCCCATCCTGCATCCAACGATGTTTTTTCCTTCAGCATAAACGCAACGGGAAATGCTCCGGAAACCCAGGTTCGGTAACAAATACTTCGCGACCACATATTAATGTACCCATCTCTTGCAAAAAAACTGGTAATAGATTCCATAAGTTTACGCGCCGAATTTTCAATGACCTCTGCTATCTCAGGATAATACTGATCGCCAAAGTTTCTGTTCCAGATCGTTGTATAAACAATAAAAAGGCTGATAGAGTAGTAATTGTAGGTTTGTTCCAGGTACCATCCGTTACCTGAATGGTAGGAAGTAACCCACAAAAGATGGCTCTTTAACAGATCATCGTCAATTTTGTATCCATACTTTTTAAGAAACGAAAGCGTTGTGATATTAAAAATTCTCCAGTTGTTTTGTGTAGTCCGGTGGTGTCCCCATTTGGAGATACAAATTGCCATTTCATCTTTTTGCTGTTGGGTATAGGTCGACCAAATAGTGTCCGGAAGGAGCAATAATGTTTTAAATAACCCACCAAATTCGCAGGTAAACTGATAGGTTGAGTCTGGTAATTCTTCCGGTAGAGGTAGAGAATTGGAATGTCCCGGCGTAAACGCATTGTAAATATGTAAACTATAATAATCCCGTAGGTTGATATTGTTTATTTTAGTTTCCGGGTCAATATGGATAAGAGGAGCAGCGAGAGTGAATGTTCTTTCAAGTGCTTCGAAATCGGCCGAGCGATAACGCCAATCGGGAGCATTGGGTTGTGGATATGTTTTTCCGGGAACTATCGGAAAAGAAATAGGTGTTTCAATGGAATGAACATGTTTAAATGCTCTGCCCAACACATATTTGGCACATTCGATATAATGTTTTTTAGTCATCCCGGTTAGCGGACTTAAATTAAAGTCCGGATTTTCGACAGTAAATGCATTTTTCATAATGGTGTATTTAAATAATTGAGTCTTCGATTTAGTTAATCCAATAGTATAATAACTATGAAGTGCAACTTAAGGCAGCTTAAGAACCAAGTTTAATTATGCAACAAAGTTTAAAATAATAATACATTTTTGCAACCGATTGCATAAAGTTTTTATAAATCTCAGTTTGTGGTTAAATAATAATTTATCATAATTAGGTATTTATATGTACTATTTTAGAAATTTACCGGTGCAACGGATTGCTACTATCCGGTTTTATGTCAGACGTAATTGCCGGAATTGAGAAAGTTGCAAATAAAGAAGGATATAATCTTATTATCAGCCAATCATTTAAATCTAAAAAAAGAAATTGCCAATGCTGTAACCATAACTCAAACTATTGTAATGCGCCATAATCTTATAATCCGCAATTCGTCTGCGAGGAAGTAATTATTTACCTCGCAACTCATAAGGTTGCATAGTAAAATATTGCATATTAGATATTTGTTTCGTTTGGTTTTTCATTTAGCCTGATAAAGT
>DATBXH010000134.1:0-3513 GCA_036514375.1 Bacteroidales bacterium
TTACTGCAGATAAAGTCAACCTGGAACTGATAAAATCGACCGTTGAAGGTTTAGGTTATAAATATGGCGGTGAGAAACAATTATAATCGAAATGTGAGTACCTTTGCTGTTTCAATTAAACAGTACAAACAAATAAAAAGAAAAAGCTTAATATAATATGAGTAAGAAAGTTATACTAATGATCCTGGACGGATGGGGAATCGGGAACAAAACCAAAGGAGATGTCATTTATAATACCCCAACTCCAAACATGGACAGCCTTATATCAAAATATCATCATTCCCAGTTACTGACAAGCGGTGAGAACGTCGGGCTACCAGATGGCCAGATGGGAAATTCCGAGGTAGGTCACCTCAACATTGGTGCCGGACGTGTTCTTTACCAGGACCTGGTAAAAATAAACAAAGCAATCCGTGAAAATACCATAGCTTCAAGTCCTGAATTGGTAAAGGCTTTTACGTATGCCAAAGAAAAAGGTAAAAGTGTACATTTAATCGGACTAGTTGGAGATGGAGGTGTTCATGCCATGAGCAGTCATCTTATTAAATTATGCGAGCTTACTAAAGATTACGGCTTAAAAGATGTATTTGTTCATGCCTTAACCGACGGTAGAGATACTGATCCTAAGAGCGGCCTTGGGTTTATGAAGACCGTGCTATCCGGAATAAAAAATACAAATGCTAAAGTTGCCAGCCTCATTGGCCGTTATTATTCAATGGATCGGGATAAACGCTGGGAGCGTATCAAGCTGGGCTACGACCTGATGGTACATGGCATTGGCAAAAAAACAACTGATGTATTAAAAGCCATTGAAGAATCATACGCCGAAGGGGTCACTGATGAGTTTATTAAACCCGTTGTAATTGTGGACGGTAACGATAAGCCGCTTGGAACTATTAAACCGGACGATGTAGTCATTTGTTTCAACTTCCGTACCGATCGTCTTCGTCAAATTACAACTGCCCTTTCGCAGAAAGACTTCCCGGAAAATGATATGAAAAAAATGCCGTTGTACTACTTTACCATGACCCGGTACGACGATACTTTCCAAAATGTACATATTATCTTTGATAAAGATAATGTTTCCAAAACCATGGGTGAGGTTGTTTCTTCCGCTGGATTGAAACAACTGCGTATCGCAGAGACTGAAAAATATGCTCACGTTACGTTCTTCTTTAGCGGTGGACGGGAGGAAAAATTCAATGGAGAAGAACGTATCCTTATTAATTCACCTAAAGTGGCAACCTACGACCTGAAGCCTGAAATGAGCGCTTTTGAGGTAAAAGATGCCATTGTTGCTGAATTAAAAAAACAAAAGCTCGATTTTATTGCACTCAACTTCGCCAATGGCGATATGGTTGGTCATACAGGTGTTTATGAAGCTATTCAGAAAGCCGTATCAACGGTAGACACTTGCGTTGGCGAGGTAATTAAGACAGCTCTTGATAATGGTTACGAAGCCATGATCATTGCCGACCATGGAAATGCTGATAATGCAATCAATGAGGATGGAACTGTAAATACAGCGCACTCACTTAACCCAGTTCCGTGTGTATTGGTAAGTGACCGTTATAAAAAGGTGAATAATGGTATTCTTGCCGACGTGGCACCTACCTTGTTAACCATGATGGGATTACCCATACCATCCGAAATGAGTGGCAAAGTATTGATATAAATTTACATAATACCTTTTGATGAAGGCTGATCTACTAAAAATAGGTCAGCCTTTTTTTTATTTTTATAAATTATTAACTTTGAACAACATAAATTATAAACCAATTTTAACCATTTCGTATGTTTCAGGATCTTCTTGGGAATACGTATAAACTGATCGTTGACGGCTTTTACATAATAACCGTTGCTTTTACTGTCGTCCTTATCATTCAGCAAAAAGGAGACCCTCTGAAAACCATTTCCTGGTTGCTTGTAATTTTTCTTCTCCCTATAGCCGGTATTATCCTGTATTTCTTTTTTGGCAAGAATTACCGAAAGGAAAAAATATTTTCCCGCAAAGGTCTTATCGATCTGGAACAAATGAGGCTTTTAAGTGACGATCAATTCGTTAATCTTCCCAATAAGGATATTTTTCTGAGCGAAAAAGTCCGCAGCAAAATGAATATTATGAGATTACTGCTAAAAAGTAGTAAATCTCTTCTCACTGAAAAAAACAAGGTTACTGTGCTTCAAAACGGGCGCGAGACCTTCGACTCCATCATCGAGGCCATTGAAAACGCAAAGCATCATATCCATCTCGAATATTATATCATCGATGACGATCACATCGGTAACCTCATCCGTAAGCTCCTTATCAAGAAAGTCCAGGAAGGGGTTAAAGTAAGGTTCATTTATGATGATGTAGGGTGCTGGAGCCTTCCGAAGCATTTTGTCGATTCGATGACCGATGGAGGAATTGAAGTTTACTCGTTCCTGCCTGTTCGTTTTCCTCAGCTTACCAATAAAATAAACTACCGGAACCACAGAAAAATTGTGGTTGTGGATGGTTCCATTGGTTTTATGGGAGGCTTGAACATTGCCGACCGCTATCTTCAGGGAAGTGAGGAACTTGGGATCTGGCGCGACACTCATCTTCGTCTGGAAGGTGAAGCCGTTAATTCACTGCAGGTTATTTTTCTGGTTGATTGGTATTTTGTAAGTGATGAAATTGTAAAAGGTGAGCCCTATTTCCCGCCTAACCTGGTAGATGAACATCATTTTGTTCAAATTACTACCAGTGGACCCGATTCAGACTGGGCAAGTATTATGCAGGCTTATTTTGCCGCAATATCAAGCGCGAAATCAACCATTTATATTTCTACTCCATATTTCATGCCAAATGAGGGAATAATCACCGCATTAAAAACAGCTTCACTGAGTGGCTTGGATGTTAGGATACTATTACCTGCAAGATCCGATTCAAAGGTTGTTTTCTGGAGTTCACGTTCATATGTGTCGGAACTGCTGGAAGCCGGTATCAGGATCTACTTTTATGAGAAAGGATTTCCACACTCAAAGTTATTGCTGGTCGACGGCGTTTTATGTTCTGTCGGTACTGCAAATATGGACATCCGGAGTTTCGACCAAAACTTTGAAGTTTCCGCTCTTATTTACGACGAAGCCATAACCATGGATCTGCAAAGGAGCTATCTAACCGATCTGCAAAATAGTACTGAAATAATTCTTGAAGAATGGGAAAAACGTCCGAAATGGGATGGCGTTAAAGAGTCTGTAGCACGGATCTTTAGCCCACTTCTCTAATAAAACCAAAACGATGAAATAACAATTTTATAAATTTTCTTACGCATGGAAAAGTAATTTTGCTAACTTAGTAATACTCTAATTTGAACTTTACGGTTATCAAATATTTATTAATTTCATTGTTTCTATAATAAACTTTTAATCGCTTAGAAAATCTAAAAAGTTGAAACCTAGTTTCACAATTAGGTGTATAAGCATTCGTTATTTTTTAAGAATAATATTATGTGGCTCGATACAAATTTGTCCGTTTTTTTAAGT
>DATBXH010000135.1:0-2004 GCA_036514375.1 Bacteroidales bacterium
ACAGGCATAGGTATCCCCAAAGACAAAATAAACTCGATATTCGAACGTTTTGTCAAACTCCAGGATAAATCTATTAAAACAGATTCTGGTGTTGGATTGGGATTGGCCATTAGTTCGAAGCTGGTTAAAATGATTCATGGTAAAATTTGGGTGGAGTCCGAATTAAATCATGGCTCAACGTTCTATGTATCGATTCCCATTACCAACGTTCCTCCTGATTCCGATGGAAAACTATGACCCCTTTTGCTAAGGCAAAAAAATTCCTTACCATCAGTAATCACATAAGAAACAATAATTTTCCATTATCTTCGTTTCTCAAAAACTAAACGAAGAAAAATGCCTTTACGTCTGACTGCTTCATTATTATTAGTCCTGAATTTACATGTTTCTTTTGCACAAAACCCCGATATCAATTTACTTAGGAGTATTAACCTAAACCGAAATGCATCTCTCGACAAATCGTTTAATTTTGTTACTAATACAGCTGCACCCGTTAGTTTTGGAGTACCCGCAACATTGTGGATTATAGGAGTAACTTCACACAACGATCAATTGGTTCAGCAAGGCGTTGTTTCCGGATCAGCTGCAGTACTTTCATTAGCGGTTTCTTATCTTGCAAAATATACCATACAGCGTAAAAGGCCGTACGAAACATATCCTGATATTCAGGCATTCTCTACCGATAAAACGCCTTCATTTCCGTCGAATCATACGTCCGTAGCATTTGCATCTGCAACTTACTTTAGCCTTACTTATCCAAAATGGTACGTCATTGTGCCTTCTTATACATGGGCTTCGGCAGTTGGATACTCACGTTTGCATCTTGGCGAACATTATCCGTCGGATGTCCTTGCCGGAGCTTTAATTGGAGCAGGCTCTGCTTTTCTCTGCTATAAATTGAATAAATGGATTGTCAAACAATATCACCATATCCTGTAACTTCTTTTTCAATAACATCCTCATCAAATTCAATTATTGGTTTTCGCTATAAGGCTGTTATAAGCTGTGCAGCTAAGCGCTCCTGATAAAACACAAAGCTGCACAGCAAGATCATCCAAATAAATCCGGTACAAATTCTACAATGAAAAAGTTAATCACCGGATATAGACTATTTCACTATCAAAGTATTCACAATCTTTTGTGCAGGATTATCTATTTGAATAAAATAAATTCCGGGGACTAAACCGGATTTATTTATTTTAACCTGTTGTTCGTTAATAACAGTCAACGTTTTTAACTCCTGTCCATTCACATTTAATATTTTGATACGGGTAGTTCCTGATAATCCGTTTAATTCAACCGTAAGTTCATCACTGGTCAGAGGATTAGGGTACATGCTGATTCCGTTACCATTATTGGCGGTTGGAATAATTTGTTCAACTTCAGCGCTCTTTAGTCCGTCTATCAGTGCAGAGGTAGGCCTTTTAGTGCTTGCGTCCCAGGCTCCCAAGCCATAACCTTGCCAGTTATAGGCCTCAGGTTCCCAATAGAATACTCCTAAACCACCGGCAGAAGTATTTTTGCTTCTTATATCTTTAAGAAACGAAGCACATGTCGAAGGTGCATTCGCGGCCATTCCGACTTCGCAGATCATAGCCGCCTTACCATACCTCGATTTCATATCATTCATATTGGTCAAACATTGTGCATCAAGTGTTGACCAATTACTGGTTGACGGATACAACGACATGCCAATGACATCGTATTTAGCCCCATAGGTTTTAAGGCCATCAAACATCCATCTGAACAAACTGTTGTCATAACCATTGGACAAATGAACAATTACTTTAGCGCCGCTGAATACTGACTTGACTCCATTATAACCGCTGGTGATCAGTCCCGCAAACTGGCTCATGTTCGTAGAAGCCTGACCATCGGGCCACAACATACCATTGTTTGTTTCATTTCCAACCTGAACCCAGGAAGGTGTTACTCCCGCTGATTTCAGGGCATTACAAACATCTACCGTATGGTTCCAAACATCGGTATACAGCTGGCTTATTC
>DATBXH010000136.1:0-2074 GCA_036514375.1 Bacteroidales bacterium
CGAAATATGCATGATATGCGATTCAAAAAACTTAAACATATCATTTTCTTTCTCTTGGCCGGGAACACCATAGTTTCCGATTAACGGGTAGGTGAGTGTAAGAATCTGACCTTTATATGAGGGATCCGTCAAACTTTCCGGATAACCAGTCATGGCAGTGTTAAAAACTACTTCACCAGAAACAGATCCTTCGTAACCAAAGGATTTACCTTTGATCTCTGTCCCGTCTTCTAAAACTAATTTAATTTCTGGAGCACTGTTCATTAATTTATCTATTTATATTTAATTCTTTCATTTAGATCCGACCGGGCTTGCTTCCTTTCTTAGCTCGAACTTAATTACATCTTCAATTTGTTCAGGACCAATACGCTTGGCAACAATTCGTTTATTTTCGTCAAGTACATAAATGACCGGCGTGGAATAAACATCATACAGATCTTTATATTCGTAGCTATAAGGACTCCAGGCATTAATCCAATCGTACATGTTATGCTCGTTTACAAAGTCGATCCATTTGCGTTTCCCTTCCACACTGGCAATCATGTGAATCGCTAATACTTTAGCCCCAAGTTCTTTGATTCTTGGGTAAATGGAATCGTAAAGCAGAGGTATGGCTTTTTTGCAGTGACCGCAATCTGCTTCCCAAAAGGCAATTACCAGGAATTTCGCTTTGATCCCATAGATATCAATTGGTGTTCCAACATAGGGGTTACTTTTTAAAGCGGTATCTGTTTTTGCAATTAAAAAATGATCAGTAGGAACTTCCACCAGATTCAAGTTTGGAGCAATTTTTCCAAGTAGATTAGGCTTCTTCTTGGCAATTTCTTTCTTCAGTTTGTCCATGTAGTCTTTGCTGCTCCACGTGGCATTTGGGATATAATATTTTTCTGCAATGTGAACAAATACGGCATCCATTCCCATAATCTGGCTCGTAGCATATTCGTTAAAAAGAGTAACAAGCAGATAGCGGAAAAGTTCCTCATTACTTTTCACTTTATCAAGCATAGCATCGACTTCGGTAATAAGTGTATCCGGGATTTGAGGAACTACCTTTTCGATATAATTTTTAATTTTTTCCTCGTAAATGGGAGTGCGTAATAACCGTGGATCTGCATAGTTAAAATTATCAAAGTAATGCTTCCTGTAGTACTTGTATTGAAAGGTGGAATCCGTAATTTTGCCTTTAGCGTCTCTTGGAGGTTCAGGTACTTCAACTTCCTGCAAAGCTTTAAGGAATGTAATAAAAAATAACTTTGGGTTATCAGCAATTATTTTTTTGGTGTAGCCTACTACTTCCTGGTTGATTTTTTCCAGGGCTTTGGTAATAGAATCTTTTTGTTCCGTGGAGGCTGATTTCTTTTTTTGCTCCGCCAGTTTATTGGCTATATCTCGTTTGTCAGCAATCAGATTCTGGTAATCAAAAAATAGCTGGTTTTCCAATGATCCTGTAAATTTTACGGTTTTAAGAAAATTTCCAGTATCAGCAGTGATAGTAAAAACTTGATTGTCACCAATCATGATGTCAAAGTATTTTTTGGAGGGAAGAAAAACAATATACATGCCTCCAGGCAAAGGTTTCTTGCCTTTAAATACCCCCATTCCCTTTTTATCAAGTTTGATGGTGTCATCCGGATAGAGGGAGTTGGCAAAATGGTGTCCCAGCAAAATAGAAGAGTCTTTTAAGGCAGAAATTTTAATTTTTATTTCGTAGCCCTGAGCTCTTAAGTGAATTGAAAAAGCGGTTATAGCAACGAAAAGGATGATGATTTTGAAGAACTTTCCCATAATCTTTGTTTTATGCACGAGTTTGACTATCAAGTGAACAGGTTCCGAAAAAATCGCACAAAAATAAGAAATAAATGTCAAAAGCTTCGGAATCATGCGAAGTTATTTTGGATTTTTCAGCAACCTTCATTGTTACAATTTATTTGTGAAAATAAGAAAATTCTTTTACGTTTGGAGCCTTGGATTGTATTATTAGATTAGTTTATAATGCTCAGTTTTTCAGATTGTCATACTATCATTGAAAATCATTTAAAGCAAATTGATTTTGCCGGAAAAGAACCAGCCAAAC
>DATBXH010000137.1:0-5654 GCA_036514375.1 Bacteroidales bacterium
TCCGGCAGAATACTTTAAAAGAATTTACATTAAGATCAGGATTATCCAGAGGAGTATTATTTAAAAATACCTTATGGTCAGCTTTTGCAGGATCGTTATGGTTTCTTCAATTCTTCTTTTATGGGCTGGGGCATGTAAAAATGGGAAACTTCCAGTTTGCAAGCTGGGTTTTACACATGTCTATGCTTATCTTTTTTAGTTACATAGTGGGCGTGATGATGAAAGAGTGGAAGAACGTGAGAAAAAGTACCTATATAACTTTAATCTCTGCTCTTTTGATCCTGGTGATATCCTTCATCATCACAGCCTATGGCAGCGTAATAGGGGAGGAGATTATTAAAACGGCTTCCCGTTAGTCGCAGTTACCTGCTTATTGGCAACCATACGGTCATTTCCGAACGTCCGCGATTGTCCCAGGCGTAATAAGGAATTAGCCGTATTTTAATGGTTTCCGGTGCCTTTAGAGATACTTCCTTATATAATTGGTTTTTCCATCCCGAATCGTCTATTAATTTAGCATGCCCCTCCAGGCAGATCATGTTACTGCCATCAATTTTAATTGGTCTTGGAGTTAAATCATTTTCCACCGGAATGGCGATATCAAAAATGTTTTTGTCATGGGGCACATCTGGTGATTCCAGGCAATAAACTACAGGGCCCCGTTTAACTGTTATCTGGTTACGGGTTTCTTCCACCAATGGATTGGATTCGATCAATTTCACAGGCATAGGCAAGGTAAGTTCAATAATATCCCCCTTTTTCCAATTCCTTGTAAGTTTGGCATATGTTCCGGGTTTTAAGTCTGTCTTTACAGGCGTACCATTGATTTTAATTTCTGCCTGATCGCTCCATCCCGGGATTCGAAGAAAAATGGAGAACTGATTAGCGGGTACTTCCTCCAACATAAGTTTTATATTTCCGTCCCAGGGATAATTGGTTTCCTGGTCCATTTTTAAAGGAGATCCGTCTTTAAGAACCGTAGAAAGTTTGCACCCTCCGTAAAGGTTCACATACACTCCTTCAGCTGCTATACTATAAACATAGTTACTAACCTCCGCAATGGTGCGCACTGTATTGGGCGGGCAGCAGTTACAGAGTGTAATATAAGTCTCCCTTTCTTTTGACCAGCGAAGCTTATATGGTATTTTGTCATCAACCCGCAACGGATTGGTATAGAAATATTTTTTTCCGTTAAGATCCACACCAGCCAGGATACTATTATACAGGGCAAGCTCCATCACATCGGCATATTTTGCATCTCCCGTAATTTCCAGCATCCGCCAGTTCCAAAGAACATTCCCTATATTGGCACACGATTCGTTGTGTGCGGTAATATTAGGAAGCTGATAATCGCGGCCATATGCCTGGTGTACTTTTTGTATTTCCGATGGTTGGTAAGAAGTACCATCAGGCGATGTTCCGTCATATAATGCACCACATGCACCGGTAATGTACATTTTTCGGTGTACCACGTCGTTCCATATCAGGTTTAGGCTGTGCATCAAAGTAGTGTCACCTGTTTCGGCATATACATCGGCTACACCTGCATACAGATAATTGGCTCTTACCGCATGACCAATTGCCTTGGTCTGCTGTCGAAACGGTATGCGATCCTGATTATCATCGGTTCCATTTTCCACCATACCGCGGATATCAATCAAGTTTTTAGCCAATTCCAGATACCTGGGGTCTCGTGTAGTCCGATACATTTCTATTACACCCATATAATGTGATGGACAGATAGCATTCCTGGCCAGTTCCGGCGAGGATCTTTTATAGAAATTGTACAAATAATCCGTCGCCTTTTTTGCCACATCAAGCAGTGTTGTTTTGCCTGTAATACGGTAATGGACACAAGCAGCCGTCATTAAATGCCCCATATTATAAGTCTCAAAATTAAGACGATCAGCAAATTCAGTTTTCTTGCCCGTTTTACGTTCCTCAATTAGCACGGGCGTATGGATGTAACCATCGGCTCGCTGTGCTTTGGCAATGGTAGAGATGATTTCGTCCATGAGTTTGTCCAGTTTAGGATCTTTGGTAATACCATAGACCATGGTCATTCCTTCAAACCATTTATAGAAATCGCCATCCTGAAAAGGGGGGCCCTCGTGTTCCCCTTGCTTAAGTCCCGCGGCAATTTCAAAATTACGATAGGAATGTGCTATTTCAGGGTCGTCGAAAGTTTTCCACATAGCAGGTATCATGGAATCCCTGCATACCTGGAACCGTTCTGCCCAAAAACCTTTTGTCCAGGTGACGTCAGTCATGTTTACACCGCTGAGTTTGGCATATGGGCTTTTCGAAGTATTTACCAGGGAATTATTTTGTGTTAAACCTTGAATTTCGAAAATAAACGAAATTATTAGAGTTATAAATAATGGTCTCATTTTTTTCTGTTTTGTGATAAATTTCCGTTTCCGTAAACAAAACTTAATAAGGGACGAAAGTACGAAATGACGCATTTTTAAACAAGAAAACTGCTTGAATTTTGCCTTTTTTAAAATTGTTTTTTATTTTTGTTTGCTTTTGATTTGTTTCAAATTCGAAAGTAAACGAAATAATATTAATAGGATTGACTACCGAAAGCAAAAGTATGGTTACAGGCGACATGCGTCGCGAGAAGATCCTGGAGATGATCCAGGAGGACGGTCATGTTAAAGTGGCTGATCTTGGACGTATTTTTAAGGTTTCGGAAGTTACCATTCGTCAGGATCTTGAGCGACTTGATAACGAAGGTATTATTATCCGGGAGCATGGTGGGGCTTATCTGAAGTCCATTTCTTCACAAGTTCGTTCGTTTACACTTCAGCATCGTGAGAATATGGATAAGAAGGTGCTGATTGGCCGTAAGGCTGCCGAAATGATTCAGGACGGAGATACCATTATCCTTGATTCGGGTACCACCATTACCGAATTAGCCAAGAATCTAACCAACCGGAAGAACCTTACTATTATTACCAATGCTTTAAATATTGCTATGATGCTCGGTGGCGAGCCCTCTATAAATGTGATCATGACTGGTGGCGAATTTAAGGCTCCCACCTTATCTCTTACAGGAGAAAAGGCGGCAGCTTTTTTCAGTAATCTTCATGTTGACAAGCTGTTTTTGGCTACAGCAGGGATCTCGCTCAAGGCTGGTCTTACATATCCCAGCATCAGTGACCTGGTAGTTAAAAAAGCCATGATCGATGCGGCTGATACAGTTTATCTTTTGGCCGATAGTACAAAAATAGGCAAAAGCTCACTGGCAAGTTTGGGCGCCTTGTCTCTAGTGAATTACCTGATTACCGACAACGGTTTGCAGGATAAACACAGACAATTATTTAAAGAACACGATATCGAATATATTATATCAGAATAAATTAATGCATATCACAGATATTAAACAGTTAGAACGAAAAGCGACCGTCATCCGTAAGCGGCTCATTCAGATGATCCATGATGCCAAAGGCGGACACACCGGAGGCTCTATGTCATCGGTAGATATACTGACCACGTTGTTTTTTCACAGTATGGATTATAAAGTTGAGGATCCGCATTGGCCGGACCGAGACAGGTTTATTCTAAGCAAAGGACATAGTGTGGAAGGATATTATTGTGTGTTGGCAGAAGCAGGTTTTTTCTCAAAAGATATTTTGAATTCGTACGGCAAATTTCAGTCGATTTTAGCCGGGCATCCTACAAAAAAGGTACCTGGAGTTGAATTAAACTCGGGGGCCCTTGGTCATGGACTTTCTGTAGGTGTAGGAATGGCCTTGGCTGCTAAAATGGATGATAAAAAACATCGCATTTTTGTATTAATGGGAGACGGAGAACAAGGCGAAGGATCTATCATGGAAGCTGCCAACAGTGCCGGACATTATCATCTGGATAACCTGGTCGCTATTATAGATCGAAATTTCCTGCAGATAAGCGGAAATACCGAAGATGTAATGTCACTTGAGAATTTGAGGAATAGATGGCTTGCTTATAATTGGCATGTGGATGAGGTAAATGGTAATAGCATAAACGATTTGGTAAAACTACTTGATTCTTATCCTGCTGAAAAGGGGAAACCTCACCTTATCATTGCCAAGACTACCAAAGGTTGCGGAGTCTCGTTTATGGAGAACAAAGCCGAATGGCATCACAAAGTGCCGGATGTCAATCAGCTGGACATCGCGCTGTCAGAACTGAATAAAAAGTTGGAGGCATAACCGATGGAAGTGAACAAGATACCATGTCGCCAGGCGTTTACAGATAAATTGTTGGAACTGGCTAAAAAAGATCGAAATATAATTGCCGTAACTTCTGATGCCAGAGGTTCGGTTACACTAAATAATTATGCAAAAGAACTTCCAAATCAGTTTGTTGAGGTTGGAATCGCCGAGCAGAATGCAATTGGTGTTGGGGCTGGACTGGCATTGAGTGGCAAAAAACCATTTGTATGTGGCCCGGCTTGTTTTTATGCTGCCCGGAGTTACGAACAGGTGAAAGTGGATGTGGCCTATAATAAAACTAATGTTAAGATTATTGGTGTCAGTGGCGGAGTGAGTTACGGAGCCTTAGGGACTACGCACCACAGCCTGAATGATATTGCAGTAATGCGCACCCTTCCTGATATGACAGTTGTTCTCCCATGTGATGTTGCCCTCACAAAAAAAATGACGGAAGCTTTGGCTGATTTTAATGGTCCGGTTTTTGTGCGCATGGGAAGAGGAGCCGTTCCCGATGTTTATACGGATTATGAACCTCAGTTTAGGTTGGGGAAAGCCAACACCTTACTTGAAGGTAATGATTTAACGATTGTTGGAACCGGAGAGACGGTTTTCCATTGCCTTCAGGCAGGAAAAGAGCTGGCAGTGAAAGGCATCCATGCAAGGGTACTCGATATGCATACTATAAAGCCATTGGACATAGAAGCGATAGAGAAAGCCGTTCATGAAACCGGTCGCATTGTGGTGGTGGAAGAGCATCATCTAAAAGGTGGCTTAGGTTCATCCATTGCCGAGTGGGTAGTTGAAAATCACCCTATACCCGTAAAAATTATTGGTTTTCCTGATGAGAATGCGGTGCATGGAAATTCGAATGAGCTATTTAAATATTATGGTCTGGATGCAGAAGGGATAATTAAGAATGTTATGAAGCTATTAGCTGTTGGTAATTAGCTATTAGCCTTAAAATCATAAAGAATAAACGCAATTAAACAGCGAATAACTAATGGCTAATTGCTAACAGCTATAATTTTTATGTCTGACTTAACCTACATATTATCTGTCGACCAGAGCACATCCGCCACCAAGGCTGTATTGTTCGATAATCATGCACGTTTTGTAGCACGTGCAAATGCCGAACATAGGCAGATCTATCCTAAACCCGGATGGGTGGAGCACGACCCGGAAGAGATATTTGATAATACCCTTAAAGTATTAGCCGAAGTCATTAGGGAGTCGGGGATAGACCGTTCCAAAATTAAATGTCTTTCCATCTCTAACCAGCGCGAAACTGTATTGGTATGGGATAGAATTACCGGACAGCCGGTTGGTAATGCTGTAGTGTGGCAGTGTCTGCGAGGTGAAGAGAAATGTAATGAGCTGAAATCAAAAGGGCATGAGAAGATAGTTCGCGAGAAGACAGGATTGATAATTGATCCTTATTTTTCAGCTAGCGGA
>DATBXH010000138.1:0-2053 GCA_036514375.1 Bacteroidales bacterium
TTATACCTGCCGCAATTCCTGACTTTGAGTAAGGAATTACAACCCTTACCATGGTTTGCCAGCGCGTTGCCCCTAATGCTAAACTGGCCTCTTTTAATGTTTTTGGGGTGGTTAATATGGCGTCCTCGGCAATGGTAATAATGGTGGGTAAGGCCATAATTCCTAAGATGATACTGCCTACCAGGGCGGTTTCGCCAACTGCGAGGCCAAAAGTCTTCTGGACTAAAGGGACAATTACCACAAGGCCAAAGAAACCATATACTACGGAAGGAATTCCTGCCAATAATTCAATCAATGGTTTTAATATGTTTCGCAATCTTTTATCGGCAACTTCTGCAAGATAAATAGCTGTAGCTAAGCCCAGCGGCAAAGCTATTAAAATAGCTCCCAGACTGACCCAAAGCGTTCCAAGTATCATAGGTAAAACGCCTAATTGAGCAGCTGGCTGATTAGTAGGATACCATTTGGTTCCCGATAAAAATTCACTTACTTTAACATTTCCAATGGGTACGAGTGTTCCTTTAAAATCCTTTGGTTTATATGTATCAGGAAAATAGGCAATTACACCACTATTTGATTGTATAAACTTATTAATCTGATCGGGCATTTTTTCCAGATTGGCTCCCAAAGAATCTTCTGGTATATAGGTTGTTATGTTGTTGAAAGTGAAAAGTACAATGGAATCATTTTTACCACCTACTTTCTTCCAGTTTGTAATATCCTGATTAAAAATAAGATCTATTTGTTCTGAGGTTAACTTATTGACTGAATTGTTGCTGTTAACGGCTAAAAAATAGCCAGGTTCAGTTGGTTTACTGCTAAATAGCCCAAAACCTTCGTTAAACAAGAAAATAACAATAAAAATTACCGTAATACTGGTTATAGTGCTACTCGAAAAAAGGACTCCTTCAATTATTTTTTCGATTTTTTTTCTATTCGCTTTTGTTATCTTCAAAATGCCAATTTTTAAGGGATAATTAAATCACTTTTTTAATATTTCTATTGTTGGGCACAAATAAACGGAATCTTTCTTTTTTTAATATTTTTTTATTGTTAAATTAATGTTATTAAATATTAATTCTATATGAGCTTATTGTTAGATAAAGAAAAATTATACCAATATTATATTTTGGGTGCTTTGAATTGTCGAAAAACATTGTTAAATTCACCCAACCTAATAATTTAAATTTTGGCCTAATTGCTCGCTCTGATTGTTACTTTCAACGTTAGGGTGCTGAATTTAGGAGCCGAATTTATAACACGAATCAAGATGTTTACCTGGGAGTTTAAAAAAATTTTAATAGCCGAGGATGAAGAAACAAATTTCTTGTTCATCGAAGCTATTCTGGAAGAAACCAAAGCTACTTTGATATGGGCAAAGAATGGTCTTGAGGCTGTTGAAAGATTTGATAGTGATATTGATTTAGTGCTGATGGATATTAAGATGCCGGTAATGGATGGAATTACAGCCACTCAGAAGATCAGACAGAAATCAGCCAGAGTACCAATTATAGCGCAGACGGCTTATGCTATGTCCGAAGATAAAAATAAATGCTTGAATGCCGGATGTAGCGATTATTTAACAAAACCCATCAATCACAAGCTATTACTTACAACAATTGATAAATTCCTCTCTAAATCGGGAGCCGTTAACCATTAAGCTAACAAACTATCTTCGTCAGATGCTGAGATAGATTGAGTTGGCTCTAGTGTATGAAGAGGTAAGCTAAAATAAAATTCAGAACCAGTTTCCTTACTAACAGCCCAGATTCTTCCTTCCATTAAATCCAATAATCCCTTACATATTGCAAGACCTATTCCATTACCGCTATAGACACGGTTGTTGCTATCATCTAATTGTTTAAACCTGTCAAAAATTTTCAGAAGGTTTTCACGACTTATGCCAATTCCACTGTCCTTCACAAAGCATAATAGTTCACCGTTAAATATGCGGCATCCCATCCTTACTTTACCTTTCTCGGTGAACTTAAATGCGTTATCCAGCAGATTGTTAAATATTTGACGGAACCTAAACTCATCCAGGTTTAAGATT
>DATBXH010000139.1:0-3151 GCA_036514375.1 Bacteroidales bacterium
ATTAGTTAATCCTGAACGGTTAGGTATTCTGCCATAAGAATAAGTTGGCCTGTAATATCCAGATCCCCAGTTGTTATAGTGATATCCTTCATAAAACCCATGGCCGTAATACCCGCGCCAATAAGGATTGTAACCATAATAGCCCCAATACCCACCATAGTATGGATAATAATACGGATCGTAGTAATAAGGCGATCCCCAACCCCAGCCAAAGCCTATACTAAAACTCCAGCCAGGCGAATAGTACCATGGATCGTACCATGAATCAAAATAAAAGGGATCGTAAAAATAAGGATCGTAGAAGCCTCCGTGGAAACGGTTCAGCCTTGAGGTGTAATAATAATTATTGTAAACATAAGTATCACCACCTTCTCCATAATAATCATCAGATTTTACAACAGGTTCTTTCGAATCGGCTGCATTCTGAATGTCAGTGTTACCGGCATAGCTGGTGCTATCCGTAGTGTCTGCTATTTCTCTTTCATCCAAAGATTTCCGGTATTTCTCGTAATCGGTCATTTGCTGGTCGTTACGCGAATTTACAGTTGAAGTAGCTTTTGAGGTGTTGGTGTTGGCCCCAGAAGTAACAACAGGCTGTGTCTGGGCGACGGTACTACCCTTTGACGGGGAATAATACAAATCGTCATTTCCGGACTTAGCAAAATAGCTGGAAGAACAAGCACTGAGGAACAGTGCTGTGAAAATCTGAATAATAATTTTTGCTTTCATGACTCGTCCTCCAAATGTAGGGTGCAGTTTTTAATTCAAATTTATTTACTTTGCAAGTATAAAGATTCATATTATTCTATACAAATTCTATACCAAAAAATAAAAATGGCGAAAGAAATTACAAGTAGAGAAGAAAATTATTCACAATGGTATAACGACCTTGTAGTAAAAGCGGGTTTGGCCGATAATTCTGCTGTACGTGGATGCATGGTCATAAAGCCGTATGGTTTTGCAATTTGGGAAAAAATGCGTGATGTTCTGGATAAAATGTTTAAAAACACAGGACACTCCAATGCTTATTTTCCACTTTTAATTCCAAAATCTTTTTTTAGTAAAGAAGCAAGCCATGTTGAAGGATTCGCCAAAGAATGTGCCGTTGTAACCCATTATAGGCTAAAAAACGACTCCAACGGCAAAGGTATTGTAGTTGATGAAGATGCGAAACTTGAAGAAGAACTGATCATTCGTCCAACCTCAGAAACTATTATCTGGAATACTTATAAAGGATGGATTCAGTCTTATCGCGATTTACCGCTTCTTATAAACCAGTGGGCCAATGTTGTACGTTGGGAAATGAGGACCCGATTATTTCTTCGTACAGCAGAATTCCTCTGGCAGGAAGGACATACAGCCCATGCTACTCAAGAAGAAGCTATTGAGGAAACATATAAAATGGTGAATGTCTATGCCGATTTTGCCGAAAATTTTATGGCAGTTCCTGTTATTAAAGGTGTCAAAACTGCCAATGAACGTTTTGCAGGAGCCATCGACACATTTTGTATAGAAGCGTTAATGCAGGATGGAAAAGCTCTGCAATCGGGAACGTCCCATTTCCTTGGCCAGAATTTTGCCAAAGCCTTTGATGTAAAATTTGCAGCTAAGGACGGAAAACTTGATTATGTTTGGGCAACCTCATGGGGTGTATCAACCCGTTTAATGGGAGCCCTAATCATGGCACATTCGGATGATAACGGCCTTGTTTTACCTCCCAAACTCGCTCCCATTCAGGTTGTAATTGTGCCCATATATAATAAAACAGAACAATTGTCCGTTATCTCTGAAAAAATTCTGCCTGTTAAAAAAGAACTTGAAGCTAAAGGACTTACTGTTCAATACGATGACAGGGACAATTGTAAGCCAGGATTTAAATTTGCCGAGCACGAAATGAAAGGGATTCCGATTCGAATAGCTATCGGTCCCCGGGACGTTGAAAACAATACATTGGAAATAGCACGTCGTGATACTTTAGAAAAAAAATCCGTAAATATAGATCAGGCTGTGAATTACATCCTGGAACTTCTTAATGATATTCAAGAAAATATTTATAAGAAAGCATTGAAGTATCGTGAAGAACATACCTATAAGGCCGATACCTATGAAGAATTCAAACAGATACTTGACGAAAAGGGAGGATTCATTCTTGCCCACTGGGATGGAACCGCAGAAACTGAAACTTTAATAAAAGAAGAAACCAAAGCAACTATTCGTTGTATACCGTTTGATAATCCTCAGGAGACAGGGAAATGCATACGCACCGGAAAACCATCTGTACAGAGGGTGATTTTTGCAAGGGCTTATTAATCGAGATAAATTAAAGTTCAAAGTTGAGATGAAACTTTGAACTTTAAATCCCAATATCGAACTTACACTGCTAAACTGATAATAATGAATCAAGTAGATAAAAAAGAAGAAATTCTTAAAATCATCAGCGCAAAATCTGTACTAAAACAAAAGGTATTTGATAACACATTTGCTACATTTAATAACCTGAAGAGTGTACTAAAATATATTGCTACAAATTTTAACTCGAACCTTCGTGGAATTGACAAACGTGTTTATCTGGAATACAGTGATCAGGGTACTTTTGATACTCAGCTTAAAGTTGCCGGCGATCTTCTTGTATTCAGCATGCATTCCAATGTGTTTGAATTCGATCGTAGCCATCCGGTCTGGAAATTATCATATGTTGAAAACAATCCGACAAACACACTCTGCGGAATGATAAGTATTTATAACTTTCTCAATGATTCCTTTCGTTATAACCGTGAGGAAGATTTGGGGTATCTTATCGCCCGCATCTTTATCAATAGAGATTTGAATTATTTCGTAGAAGGGAAACGCCAAATGGGATATTGGTGCAATAATTTTGGGGCTTCAAGAATTGACAATGAAACGATGCGTGACATCGTTTATTCAGCAATTCAATATTCACTGGAATTTGATCTTTTGGTGCCTCCATATGATAATGTGAAAATTGCTACTGTGGCACAAATTAACTCCAAGATACAGTCTTCCAGGTTAAAAACAGGTAAAAGACTAGGTTTTACATTTAATTCCGATGATGTATCTTCTGAATCAAATTTAAGTATCTAGAACATTTAATGGTATTATTTTTGTAGTAACCATCAATCAGCTGTTTTCA
>DATBXH010000140.1:0-4696 GCA_036514375.1 Bacteroidales bacterium
CTCAATGTTCAGCGGCAAGCATCACACATGTGACTTGTGTGATGTTAAATAATTATTAATAACAAATTGACTGATAAAACTACATAATGATTTATAAGTTAATAATGTCAGGATAAGTATAAACAACAAGTTAGTCCAAAAATTGTGTGGCTTAATTTCCTTTTGTTATTTTTTATGGTACTATATAACTTGCAGCCCTATTGGATTCTCGCTTCTACAATATCATGTTAATAAACTTTCCGAACATATTGCGTAAAAGGATAAAAAATGTATTTTATGCCATCAGCGAAATTAAGAGACTTAAATTAAATATTTACCATTATGGAAACTAAATTAGTAGAACAAAACAGAAAAGTAGTTGACAATTTTTTTATTGCACTTGAAACTCAGAAATTTGAAATTCTTAAAGAAGTATTTGCTAAAAATGGCAAACAATTAAATCCGTATTCACCTGAAGGATTTCCAAAATCTTTCGATGGTTCAGAAGCAATTTACAAACAGTATAGTGGCCTAACTGTCAATTTTGGACAAATGAAATTTCCTAGGCAAATTTTTGCCACCGAAGACCCAAATTTCTTTTTTGTAAAATTTAAGGGAGAGATTGTAATCAAGTCTGGAGGCAAGTATGAAAATGATTATTTAGGAACTTTCAAATTGGAAAATGGACAGGTAATTGAATATACTGAATATTTTAACCAGATAGTTATGGCAAAAGCATTCAACATTGATTTAAAATAATAGTTTTTTGACAGTCAAGAATGCTAGCCGCTAACAACGGGTATAATTAAAAGCGGGTGTAGTGAGACATTCAACATATCGTCTCGCCGCTATCATTCATTCACGTGTGATAGGAGCGTATCCCTAACTTCCGATTCTAATCATACCCGCGTCCGTTATGCACAGCTTTAAAAAACAGTCATGGTCAGTTGAGTGATTGAATATGAATTTTTAATTAAAATTAAGATAAATGAAAAAAATAATTGGACTTTTATTAATAGCCATTGTGTTTATTACATGGAAAATTGATAACCAATCCACAGAAAAACCAAGTGTCGCATTTTCATTTGATGATGGAAATACAAAGGATATATTAAATTATAAAAGCGAACAATGGAATGCAATGATTATTGATCAATTAAAAAAATATAAGATACAAGCGATCATGTTCGTTTGTGGGAAACGGCTTAATAATGAAAAGGGGGAATTTTTTTTACAAAAATGGAATGATGCAGGTAATCTGATCGCTAACCACACTTTTAATCATTTAAGCTACAATGATTCAACAATGACTTGTGATCTCTATATGAAAGAAATTCAGAGGTGCGATTCATTAATAAATAATTATTCAAATTACAGAAAGATCTTACGCTTTCCATTTTTAAAAGCCGGAAACACCGTTTCCAAAAGAGATAGTATGAATTTATTTTTAGCTCAAGTTGGATATAAACAGGGTTGGGTTACGATTGACAATTCTGACTGGTATATAAATGACCGGCTAATTTCAAGGCTAAAAGAGAATCCGCAAACAGATTTGAAACCATATCGGGACTTTTATATAAATCACATTTTTGAGCGAGCTCAATATTATAATAATTTATCGAAAGAAGTAACTCACCGGCAAATAAGGCATACGTTGCTTTTACACATAAATCTTACGTCAGCTTTGTTTTTGAGTGATCTCATTGAAAAATTCAAGAAAGAAGGTTGGATCATAGAAAATTATAGTTCTGCCAGAGAAGACCGGATTTATAATGAGGTTCCATCTGCAATGCCATCAGACCAGAGCCTTATTTGGATGTTAGCAAAAAAATCAGGACAGTTCGAGGATAAATTACGATATCCCGGCGAAGATGGAGAGTACGAAAAGGATAAAATGGATAAATTAGGTTTGTAAATAGTAAAAGAAGTTTCGGAAACCGCATTCGTTGGATTTAAGATAAAACTTAACCACGAAGCTTAAAAGTCCCCCAAATGGGAGATTTAGGGGGTGAGACGAGAAAATAGCAGGACACTATGAATTATTAATATCAAATATATGCCATCATCGATGATATTACCTTTTATAAAGGGATGAAGGCCATTAGAAATAATGCTTTCGGGAAATTATAAAACAAAATAGCAAATGAATAAATCAACGGTGGACGAAATTAAAGAGCGATTTGATAAGGATGTAGAGCGGTTTTCGAACCTTGAAACCGGTCAGGTTGCGACAATTGACGCAAAAATTTCACTTGAACTTATTACGGAAGCTGCCAAAAGAATCAATCCCAATGCTCAAAATTTATTGGATATTGGCTGTGGTGCCGGAAATTATACCCTGATGATGCTTACAAAAATCCCAAACATAAACTGCACTTTGGTTGATTTGAGTAAACCTATGCTGGACAAAGCATTTGAAAGAATATCGCAACAAACAAACGGAAAGGTAGAGATGTTGCAAGGAGATATCAGAGTGGTAAAGCTGCCTGAAAATCAATTTGACATCATCCTGGCAGGTGCGGTTTTACACCATTTAAGAGATGACAAAGACTGGGGAACAACGTTTAAAAAGCTTTTCAATTTATTAAAACCAGGAGGTTGTTTAATGATTTCCGACCTGATTACGCAAGATACCGAATTACTAAACGACTATACCTGGGAGCGGTATGGCGACTATTTGGAAGGTGTAGGTGGAAAAGAGTATCGTCAAAAAGTTTTGGATTATGTAGAAAAAGAAGATACGCCAAGATCCATGAATTACCAGTTAGACCTTATGAAACAAGTCGGTTTCGGAAAGGTAGAAATCCTGCACAAGAATATGTGCTTTGGAGCCTTTGGCGGAATTAAACAGGGGGAATAAATATAGCCTGCTTAAAATGTTAAATTGTTTCCTTTCTATTTATGGTAAAACTTGCTATCTGCCGGAGCTTCTTTTCTGTCAAACATTCCGTAATCCCTTACAACTTGTGCTATCCTTAAATGGTAATCCTTAAATATATATTCCCTGCCTTTTGATTGGGCGCTGCGGTGCTTTTCTAAATTCCGCCATTCCTGTATGGCCTCTTCACTTTCCCAAAAGGATAAAGACAAGATTTTCTCAGGATGGTAAATGCTTTGAAACCTTTCGATTGAAATAAAACCTTTCAGTTTTTCCAATTCAGGTTTAAGACGTAATGCTATGTTTAGATATTCGTCCTTGTAACCTTCGGCAGGAATAACTTCAAATATGACAGCAATAGCATGTTTATTTGGTTCCTTCAAATTTGTTCCGGATTTTAAGAAGTGAAGCGTTTCGTCATATAATTGGTAACGGCTTTTTTCCAGGTGCATGACATGCGTGCCTTTTTCAATAACAACATATTTTTTGCAGGGCGCATTCTCCAATGATGCAAATAGTTTTTCATCATCCGCATTATTGGGGTACGCATCCCATTCGCCTCTTACAACTAAAACAGGCATTTTTATGTAAGCAGGGTTGTAATATTGTTTGTTGTGCAGCATATCTTCCAGATCCTGCGAGGGACCTGAAGGAAAGCAGATGCTGAGCGATTTGAATTTCAGCGCTAAGGGATCGGATAATAACCAGCTATTGCCCCATGTTTTAAATACTTCGGGTTCTAATTGACAGACCTTCCCAACGGGTGTTAAATTCTTCATGGCGGTTATTCTTTCCTCTGCCGTCATCATCTCATACGAACCTTCAATGGTTTCGCCGGCTGATGTATTTGTCCTTTGAGTGATTGCAGCAAACAAAATCAGTTTCGCAACTTTGTCCGGAAACTGCGTTGCATACAGCGCTGCAACAGAGCCTCCCCACGAATGACCAATTACATATACTTTTGGTTTACCGGTTCGTTTTATAATTAAATCCACGGCTTTATCCACATCTTTATAAACATCCTTAACCCTGCCAACCGGGTTACCATTCAGCTCATTTGTTAACATTTCAGGATAACGGTCGGAATTTCCATAACCTAAAAAATCAAGTGCATATGCATCGTATCCATTTTCTGTCACGTTATCCATCCATGAATAATTATTCATCCTGAAACCAAAGGCCAGCACAGAAGGAAAAGAAAATCCATGAAGAAACAGAACGGCAAAATCGTTTGAAAGAACGGCAGGACTTTTATGAGTGAGGGCGATTTTCAGCCCTGGAATGCGACTTTCGGTTTTTATTATTTCGTAATCATTCATCTTGTTGATTTTTAAGTTTTCACTAGTTTTGGACAAATTACTTAACACCACAAATAGTATCAGAAATGAGGTTGATACCATGGATTTCATTTGCCGAATGTTTTTATAAATGCAAAATTCAGCAATTATTATCTTTAACATTTCATTTTATACTTAACTGTCATTGTATATGGAAAACGAAATTGGCTTTATAACATCCCTCATTGGCGACCAGGTGCGGACAAATATTTTGTGGACACTCCTTGATGGCAGGGCATATACTGCCACAGAACTGGCGATTAATGCAGATACATCGCCACAGAATATCAGTATGCACTTGAGCAAATTAATACAAGCTGATTTATTAACTGTTGAAAGTCAGGGCAGGCATAAATATTACAGAATTTCAAGACAGGAAGTTGCCTATGCCATAGAAGCTATTGGCAATCTTTTGCCAAATGAAAAACATAAAAAAATTATTAGCAGTACTGATAATGCTGCTATAAAATACTGCAGGACATGTTACGACCACATGGCAGGG
>DATBXH010000141.1:0-4872 GCA_036514375.1 Bacteroidales bacterium
TTACTGATTTCGTAAGCCATTATTTCGCCCATCCGTTCAAGATTGCGACGGAATCGCATACTGTCCTTTTGTATTTCTTGATCACGTATTTCTGCCAGATAATGTGTGAAAATTGAATTCGATTTGTTCAGGATTGTAATCATAATGGTAGATGTTTTAACAACCACGGCATTTTGTTTTGCCTGATATTCATAAACTGATATTGCTGTCCTCCAAAACCTTTGTAAATAGGTGCAAATTTTCTTCGTGATGCAAATTCGAAACGCAGCGTAAGGTTTTGATCTGAATGCAATTTAATAAATTCGTCGATGATAACTTCCAGAGCGTGTTTTTTTATGGCAACTTTATTTAGCCCAAGAAAAAGTAAGGTGGCCCTTTGATGTGAGAATACAAAGAAGGCAGCAGCGAATAAAACATTTTCACTGGTATAAGCGCCATAAACCTGCCCAACCCTGTAGCGGACCGAAGAAGAAACAAGCGTTTTTAGTGTATTTATCCTCCTTTTAAATAACACATTCCAGATTGCGCCTTTGCTTCTTTTGTAAAGTTCAATTAAATCGTTGGAATTTAGGCCAGGTATAACGGATATTTTGTTTCCTCTGGCAAGCATGAGGTTTAACGAAACGTTTTTCCAGTAGAGACTTTGAATCTTTTGATATGAGCGTATCAGATCGAGTTCGAAATGAATGTCACGTTTAATCCTGATATTCGTTATGGTTAATTTATTGTATTTGTTCAGGTTGATATGAACATACCTGAAATCTTCCGGTACGGATGTAAGAAACAGGTTAACGGTTTTGCAATCGAGGACCTGGCTCGAATATACACCAAGGTTTGTGGCAAAATGAGGCTGGATCAGAATTTTCATACCAAGTATTTTCCAATAAGGTAATGGCATTACGTTTTCATAATTTTCATCAATCAGCGCATCCCAATGCCGGGCAGCTATATTAAGGAACCAGGAATATCCGTAAATAGATCCGTTTATTGATTTTTTAATGCATTTGTCCCATTTCTGAAAATCAATCGCTTCATGTGTAACGTACCTAATATTCACAGTGTTGGTCGTTTGTAAAATTAGATGTTCCCTTCATCGGCAAAGCTGTAATAGCAGCCATCGGTAACAATAATATGATCAAGCAGGGTAATGTCCATTAATTTCCCTGATTCCTTTACTTTCTGTGTGATGCTGAGATCAGCTTCGGAAGGCTGATTGTTTCCCGATGGATGGTTGTGGCAGAGGATTAACGATGATGCCAGCTTTTCGATGGCCAGGTGCAAGATCAACCTTACGTCGGTTACTGTTCCTGAGATACCTCCCTGGCTTATTTTTATTCTGTCGAGGATCTTGTTGGAGCGATTCAGCAATATAATCCAAAACTCCTCATGTGGCAGATCGGCCAGCAATGGATGAAAAATTTCATAGACATCGTGACTCGACAATATTTTCTGGCGTTCTACTATTTCAGATAGTTTTCGTCTCCGTCCTAGCTCAAGTGCTGCTACAATGCCAATGGCCTTTGCTTCACCAATACCTTTATGTTTTTGTAAATCGTCAACCGATAGCTTTCCGAGTTCGTTGAGGTTGTGTTGCACTGAGCCCAGAATACGTTTGGAAAGTTCAACGGCGCTTTCGTCACGGTTTCCGGAGCCAATAATAATGGCAATAAGTTCGGCGTCGCTTAGTGAGGAGATACCTTTGGAAAGCAGCTTTTCACGAGGGCGGTCCTCAAGCGACCATTCCTTGATGCTTAGGCTTTTGTATTCTGCCATGTAAATATTAGTATGGATGAGGGATATAAAAGTAAGAAAAATTTGACGATGAATTACAGTAAGTCTTTATTTTGGCAAATTACTCATGTGAAGAGTTGTAACACGTACCTTAGTTGGTTATCTTATGATTGTTAAATTACTGACCTTTTCTAATTTTTCCTGATGCCCGACTTTGCCCATCAGAGAATCCCCGTAGGGAATTTGGTTTGTTTTCAAGCCAGCGTGATAGAAATACGTCATATACCTGGTAGTATGAACCCTGATTATCCTGTTCGCGATAAATCATTTCATAACGAAGAAGCGCATCCATAGCCCGTTGTACATTACTAGGCGTACCTATCCTGTTTTTTTGCAAAAACATTTTAGAATTGGGTTGGTATAATTTGTCTTCATGAGCAATACCTTGCAGAACTTTCCATTGAAGTGGCGTCAGCATTTGCCGGTATTGGTAAAATAAGGCCTCCTGCTCTGCAAGGATATCCGAACAAATTTTATGAACTGTTTCTATCCCAATTTTTGGGCCGCCAATTGCAAACACATGGTTACACACACTTTGTGTATAGTAAGTATGTCTGCGGCTCCATAGTAAAATAAAGTCAATGGCCTCGGAGCTTATCGTTCGTCTGTGTTTTTTTAAAATGTTTTCTATATATAGGAAGTACGGTTGATAATCTATTTCCGATAAAGCTATCATTTCAGTACTTGCAAAAAAGGGTCTTCGGCTATCAGCAAAAATATCAGACAGAATATGTTTGCTACTTCCACTAAAAATAAACCTCAGGTTATGTAAATGTTGCACGTGAGTGCGAAGCAAGGCTTCAATATTTTTTTCTGGATACGCACGAATTTGCTGAAACTCATCAAATGCTATGACAATTGGTATATTCATTTGCTCCATAAAACGAAACATGCCTGTAAGTGAGTTTTCAGCTTGCTCAGCATGCGAAAAAGCAATACTTACTTGGGGTGTTCCGGAAAGAGGGTCGTAACTGATAATAGGTCTCAGCCCTTTTATCCATTTCAACACCTTTTTACCCATGCTTGTTTTTTCAGGAAAAGCGTGCAGCATAGCACTCGCTAACTGATTGGTAAACTCAGTGATGTTTTCTGTTGCAGATATATCCACAAACAAACAGGGAATAGTTTCTGTGGTATTTAATGTGTGAAAAGTGTGTAAAATGAGACTGGTTTTTCCCATTCTCCGGTTCGAAATCAATAAAGTATTTGCACCGTTTTGTATATTTCGAACCAGTTTTCCCGTTTCCGAAACCCGGTTACAAAACAGTTCTGGGCTAATATAGCCTTTGAGAAGAAAGGGATTTTGATCGTTTTTCATACTGTAAATATATTACACATTTTGCGTAACACAAAATGTGTAATATATTTGTGTTATTCAAAATGTGCTGGCGCACGTTTGTAACACACGCCTTCCAGACATAAAATAGGCAGAGGCGATAAGGTGATTAGGTAACTAGGAGATTAGGAATGAAAACTAGACACTGTCGATTATAGTCTGTCTTATCCCAACTATTGACTGTGGTCTATCGATTACTCTAAACACAAACAAAACGGACGAGGAACATCCTCGTCCGAATAGAAAAAAGTATGCTGCAATAAACCTGTTTCAGCTACTAGAACGTACCTGTAAAATTAACCGTAGTACCGTCCGATTGATAATTGGTATAAGAACCTGCCCCGGTTTTGTCCCACACATAATACCATTGCTGCACAAGCTGGTGACTGCCGTTGAGCGAATATACCTTTAAAGTTCCCGATTTATCGGCATTTGATACGGTTACATATTTTGTATTTACCGTTGTTCCGTCCGAGTTATAGATGGTGAAGGTTGAATTTTTAACATTGTTGGAAATGGTCCAAACATCTTTATAAATAAGTACCGAAGGACTTTTGAAATTCTCCTGACCGTACCAGTCAATTTCTCCGCTGGTACCTTTATCGTCAACATAATATAGAGGGTAGGAATAAGAAGCACTATCTTCTTCATACTTCCACCACGATTCACTTTCCGAATGGTAATAGGTTAGTTTTATTTTATACTGTAAATACTGCCAGGTGTATGAGGTTGATCCGTCTGAATTGCCGGAGGATTGCCATCCGTCGATAGTTGTCTGGTCGTAAAAGAAGGCTCCTGATAGTGTAGTAGTAAAGGCATTGACAAAATTGATTTGAGTCACACCCAGCGTAAGATTATAATCGCTGCCACTCTCAGCTTTGGTTTGCATCCTGTCCGGTATCTTTACCAGGGTATCTTTTGCCAGTGTTGGAGCAACATAGTTGTTATTCCCTGTTGAAGGGCTGTCAGTCGACTTTGAGCATTCCGTAAACATGAGCGGTAAGATAAATATACCGGCCCACCATAAGTTACTTACATGTTTCATAATTTAGATTTTTAGAGTTAATAATATTTAACTAAACAAAGTTATTGGTTAAGATAGTGTTGGTAAATCCCTTTTTTCGGGGATATTTTAGTTCCGGCTGCTACACGTTCGTAATCCTCTGCTGTGGTTGCCTCAGCCGGATAAAGTTGTGATACGCACCTTAGCTGTAAACAAATAAGGTTATTTTGCTGCTAACTTTCGTGGAATTTTTAGACGCAAAGAAGAAGGTCGGATGTTTTGATCCGTGCTTGTATCGTGCCATTGATCCTGACAATTTGATCGTTGTTGGCTCCCCTCATTGGGACCAGGGCGTTATTACGAAACGACAAAAACTGAGTTATTTACACCAGTTCCCCTTTAGGCGTAATTAATGACCGCTCGTTTTCCAAACTTTTTAATATTTCTTTGTCTATCGGATAAGCATTAAACAGCTTTTGATCATAATAATGAAGCATGTCAGTAACGGTACCAAACCATAGATCTTTTTTCACCCAATTGCGGTAATCTTTACCTTCTATGATTAGTGGCATTCTCTCAATACCAACCCGGGCAAATTCACCATATGCAGGAGTTGTGGCAATGGCAAATCCATAAGTCAGCGGATCGAGTATATCTTTCTTCCAGGCATCCCAAACACAACCTAACGCAAATGGTCTTTTCTTATCTCTGGCAAAGACCACATAAGGATCTCCTTCACCAT
>DATBXH010000142.1:0-7873 GCA_036514375.1 Bacteroidales bacterium
CAGCAAAATGTTTTATCGAAGCACCAACTCCGCTTGATTGGATGCCATTAACCATAGCAGCAGCTAAAACTCCCGATACCAATGGATCTTCCGAGTAGTATTCAAAATTTCGTCCACAAAGAGGATTTCGTTGAATATTCAAAGCCGGGCCTAAAATAATATCCACTCCATATTCATGGGCTTCGTTTCCCATAGTTTTCCCAACAGTGTTTAATAAGGCGGTATCCCAGGTCGAAGCCAATGCAGTACCTATAGGAAAAGCAGTTGTATAGTATCTCTTGGGATTATTAACTCTTGCAGTATCAATACGAAGTCCAGCCGGACCATCAGCTATGATAACAGCAGGGATACCCAGCCGGGGTATTGCACATGTACTCCCAGCAGCACCCTGTACTTTACCACTTATGCTGCCTGCTACAGGTCCGTTAGCTCCTGAACTTGCCACCATGCCAATACCTTTGACCAAATTTATTTTCTCATCTTGAGTCATTGCTGCAATCACCTCTTTTACCGTATTTTTACCCAATTGCGGAAATGTCTGGTTCTGCGCAGAAACTACCATGAATAGTGATATTAAAAAAATCCCCAGACTACATCTTTTTTTCATTCTTCTCTATTTTTCTGTTCGTAAACTATAACCGGTCCGATAAGTCCCTGGCTCATTAAATCTTTGTCTTTAAACTCTTTATAAAGTTTATTGCCATTATTGGCTTCTCCGATAAAATTGTTTAGTTGTGTAGGGGTAACTGTTATTCTAATTTCATTCAAGCCTGTTTTCAAAAAATCGGTTACATTAAAAACGAATGGGGTAAAAATCCGGCTTCCTACTGATTTCCCATTGATTGTCACCTCAGCGCTAAACCAGACTTTGTCCAAATCAATAAAATAGGAAGCCTGTGGCTGAATATGACTGATGTCGAATGTAGAAGTATAAACTCCCTCACTCGATGAATATTTCAATTGTCCATTTGTTTTCCAGTCGAACAAAACGGTATTTGGTATTTGAACAGAGTCCGACTGTATATTCCATTTTTCGATTGTTACAATATGGTTTATCCCTGCCAGATGGAATGTTTTTTCAACTGGCAATTGTTTTACATTATTGATGGGATTAGCAGAAGAATAAAGGAAAATGGTACTAAAAGGTGGAAGCAGGTATTCAACAGAGCCATCTTCTTTTCTGTCGGCCCGAATAATACTTCCTTTTTCAGCATCCAACCAACAGAAATTTTTAAAACTCTTGTCGACAGTAATTTCTACTTTCTGCCAGGCATCACTTTGATTCCATAGAAATTGTACCATACTTTCATCGTCCATTATACGTCTTATCTGCCGGATAAACCCGTATTTAGCAGGATACCTTACCGGTATGTTCAATTTGTTGCACCACGTATCTATATTACTAATTGATTTTATTTGTGTTGATGACGAAGTCTTCAGTGCTTCAGCAATTTCTTTTGCTGTTTCTTTATCATTGGCCTCAAAATTATCATAACCGGGCTGAATGACGGGTAGGTTACCAATTGCCAAAATATTAGCGCCCGATTTTGAAAGTTTCTTGAGTTGCTGGGCACTGGTTAATTGAATATAAGGTAAATCGAAAAGAATTACTGCCTTGTATTTATTTCCCCGAACAATTAGCTGCTTATCTTTGGTAACCGACAATTCCCGGATCGAAGCATCGTTTACCCAGTCCCAGGTTATTCCACGGGCATTCAACTCGTTAATTAAAGGCCAAATTTCGTTGAGCCATTCTGTATCAATTTTCCGGTTAAAAGAGGCTGTTACATTTTCAGCCGGAAGCGGAGGTTCTACTTCTTTAATATACCCATTGAGCAATGTTTCGTTCGGATTAAAAGTTTCCTCGCTGTAATTCAGGAACGGGTAATAAATCAATACATCGGCCTGAGGTTTCCCGCTTCTCAACACATATTGTGCACGCTGGGCATAGGTATTTATATCCTTCATGTATTTCCAGTAAGGGTCACTTTCGCTGATATTACTCGAAAAATTAATAGGCAGATGCGCATTGATAAACGGATACCAACCTTCTTTAGGATAACCATCCGGGAAATAACGGTAAGCAGTGCCGTGCCAAATTATCTGGTTAACGCCGCACGATAGAATTTTATCAATAGTTAATTTCAATTTCTGAGGTGTGGTCATAAACGCCCTGTTAATATATACTGCTGCCTCGCATGAGACAATAGGGCGATTATACAGATGTGCACCAGAAGTAATGAGTTTATAGCCACCTTCTGTCCCTTTGTTAAATTGCATGGTTTCAACTTCGGGAATGGAAGCCAGACCTGCAGTAGCCATTATATCCATATTCAAACCATATGGTTGGGTACGGTGCAGTAATCCCCTGGATTCAGTCCAGTTTTTAGTTGTCTGAAGAAAGTGTCTACCAATTATATCGCTCAGGGTTAAATCGTAATCGTAACGTAAACGCCAGTCTTCACCGGAAAATGCAAAATCAGGTTTTTGATCCGGATGATCCATACGGTAATACATGTTATTGTATCCATACCAAATGTTCACCGGGAGATAAGGAGTTATATCGTAACCACGGTTAGCCAGGAATGTCGAAATAAGATCGTCGGAGAAATGGCGGTCTGCCCGGAACTCATAGCTATCATCAAAAATAGCACGCATGGGTTTTCCGAAATACTCCTCCATGCCTGTCCGTTCTCCAAAAAAATAATTGTAATTTTTAATTACTTTGGTAGAATCGAAATGATTCATAGCAAACCCGGCCTCTCTTTTGGCTATAATCAAGGGCCGTTCCATATCGGCCATAGACCAGAAAGCAATGGCTTTCCACGAATTATCAGGAGGAGTAAAGGTAAATTTGTTTGCTTTTACCCTATCCGTAATATTGACAATGGACTTTGGATCGAGTACAAATGTTTTATTTGCGGAAGAGGTATCTTTCAGTACTTTCACTGCTAAAAGTGCTACTAATTTAGCAGAGGGACGATCACCCCTTGTTGCCCTGGGCACCGTTATAGCAAACGTATTACCGGAAGGAATGTCGGCCACACCATATTCGAGGGTGAGATTATTATCGGCTTCGGTGAGGTGAGGGCCTCCTGTAGGCCAACCACTGCCATCTGTCATATCAACGGTAAGTCCCTTTTTCTGTGCTTCTTCAAATACTGTCCTGAGATTATCATAATATAGGGGTGTATCATAACTCATTATCCGGTCAGCCCTACCAGGACCCTTTGTAGGTAAAACCAAAGCTAAAGGCTGAATTTCTACCCCTCCGAAATGATTGTTGGCAAAAAGATTGATCTCACGTATAAGTTCGTCTTTAGTGACATCGTTCCCGGGCCACCACCAACGGGTATAAGGGGCATAATCCAAACCAGGATCATTGAATTTCTGTAACGACAGGTCTTTATATTCCAACCAGTGTTTCTTCTGGGTTTCCTGTGAGTAAAAGGCAGTTGTACCAAGTAATAATAAACCAAGTACAAAGAAGATAAAAATTAAACGTTTCATCCGTACAATTTTTTAATTAAGGTCAGATAAATCCTCAAAGGCTCAAAGGAGCTAATGGGTAAATAATAAGCGTAACGAGGCGATCTCATGAACAAAGACACTAGGTTTGCTCATAAATTGGGGCCTAATAATGTATATGAAAAGAAAAATGTTATTGAGATATACCCCGCCAGGTTTTGCAAAACTGACAGGATAAAGAGGCACAATTAGAAAACTTATGTCTCGGTTCTTAATTTATTTGGCCGATTCAACTACCTTTGTCCCTGTTACATCGAACATGTCATTCATGCTTCCGGTAATTGACTTATCATCCTTTTTATCAAGGTACATAGGAACGTCGTACCCACCACCCATAAACCTGACATTAAGCGTATTATCTTTGATTTCAACCTTAGTAAGTTTAGTAGTATTTTCACCATTTTCACCTCCTAAAGTCCCAACAAGCTTTCCTTCTTTTTTTTCAATAACTAAAAGCATTGTCGCATCTCCCTGGGGTAACCCGTAAACCATCAGTTTCCATTTACCAATAAAGAATTTTTCAGATGTTGATAATGTAGTATCAGATGTTGAAGGTACCGATTGAGCATTTGCAGCCACGCTGGCAATGAAAATTATTGCCAAAACCATAATCGTCTTAATTGTTTTCATCTTTTTAATGTGTTTAGATATTAATCTACTTAGGGATAAATAATCATTACTTATCCCTAAGTTTGTTTACTAAAATTTAAAGTTTGCAGTAAGTTCGAGGGTTCTTGGACGAATAGCTCCAGCTACAATTTTCCGTCCTACGTATGAAGAGGCATCGGTTATTTGATCTCCACCCACAAGCGCTCCTTTTACACCGCTCTGATTCAAGAAGTTTACTACCTGAAGTTTTAAATCCAAATATTTGCTGGCATGGTAATCGATTCCCCCGAAGTTTTCCCACCATCCATTGTATGAGAATGCATTGGTCGGATTACCGTATTGTTTTCCAAAATAACGAAGACTTAACCATAATCTCACATCGTGATTAAAGATATAATAACTTGGATCAATTTCAATTAATGTTTTGGACAATTCCGGGATCACGTTGTTATTATAATTATAGGTTGTATTCCAGGCTGTCCACGAGAAATTTTGGTATTGTGGATTTTGCAATGTCAAGAGAAAATGCAAGTTAAAATTTTTTAATGGTTGAGAGATTATATCTGTTGTCCATCCCAATGTAGTAATATCGTACAAAATAGGATAAACTGTTTGAGATTGTCCAAAAGCATTATAGGCTGTTTCACTTGTGAGGATATGGTCCTTCTTGATGTGGGTAATTTTTGATACAAGGCTGAACAGGTCTCCATGATTCCAATAAATTCCACCACCTACGTTAAATACACTCTGTTGCGAATACTTAGCCAAAGAGGTGATAGCATCTGAAGTGGGGTAACCGTTTGCATCCCGGTTATTGTAGTCCCAATAGCGAAGGAAGTAATCATTATAAGTTGCATCTGCCAAAAATCCAAAGTTTTTGCTTGCTTTTATTACTACATTAGCTATAAATACTTTATTCAAATTATTTTTAGTATCTGTCAGTAATGGTCGGTTGTTTAGAAACTGGTTGATATATGGATCATGAATTTCCTTATTATGTTCGTTTTCAAGTCGAACACCCAAACCTCCACTGAGCCATTTATTAAGTACAAAATCATCAGAAAGATAAAGAGATGCTTTATTTATTGTTGTTTTCTTGTATCCTCCTGTCCCATTTGTTGGATTTAATGGATTTGCACTAAATCCATATTGAGTCCATGGGTACCCATATTGATTATAAGTCAGCAATTTTGGATTTTTCTCAACAGTCTGGAAATATATGCCCGAGTAAGAAACTTCAGGAGCATCGTAATATTGATAGGTAAGACCAGCCCTTAAACTGTGTTCGCTCACCTTTTTGGTAAGTTCTATTCTGGTAAGGGACGTATTGATATCCACCTGCGGGTAATATTGAGGAGATACCATTTGAACTGCTCCGGTATATTGATTGGTTGTTCCATAATAATATGCAGTATTTCCCAAAGCTGTCTGTTGGTCTTGGTCCAAGACGCCTCCTACACTTATAGGATATTGGATAGTGAATGCAGCCTTTGATGTCATGTACATGGTAGAATACGTTAGCTTCATTTTATTGGCAAAACGGTGTTCTCCTGAAAGATAGAATGTATGAGAAACTGTTCTTGATGCTGAATCACTATTTAAATCGGCCCATTTAGTTGCTCCGGTGTTATAATCGTAATAGGGAAATAAGCCGCTTCCTAAAATGTAAGAATCTGTACCCAACTTAAATCCGCTCACACTGCTTGTCTTACCATTTCCATCGTATGAAAGCGGAAAATAAGCTCCATATATGGTTTTATCAGAAGCATATTTGTAGGTAAACTTAATATTTCCCCGGCTGTATCTTTTCATTATACCTGCTTTTGCAAATTCAGCCCTGTTCCCCCATGGTGTGAACAAGTAATTAGTTCCGCTTCCTCTATCATAGGTTTCATTAAATCCAAGCATATATCCCCAACCTTTTTTGCCGATTGGACCGGTAAGAGTAGCATCATATTTTAAACTGCCATAGTTGGTTGTATATACTGATGCATATCCCTTGAACTTTGTTCCCGGGTCTCGATCCCACGAAGTAACTATATACCCGACCTTGCCAAAAGTCAATGCCCCCTCGGCAAACGACATCACCCCGATTCTGCCGATACTATTATCATATCTCCATGTCGTCAAGGGCATTTGTGTCCAGAAAGTATAAACGATAGGCACATCATTCTCGAGAATAAGAATATCCCCGGCAAAAGGCAATCCGATATTCAACTGTCTTGGACTCGAAGAGCTTTCGGCGCTCAGCATTACGTTGCGATTTTTCACTTCTTTGCTATTGACAGCAATAGAGTCGGTAGCTACTTTTTTAATGGTATCTGCTTGTTGGGCCCTTGCTATGGACACAGACCCTATAAGGCAACCTGCCAGTACCAGAAGTTTCGTCTGGGTTAGTAAATTAATGATTCTCATAATAGTCAAGTTAAGTTTGTAATTATTTAATAATGATTTTAATACAATAAATGCGTTTCATTTTTTACATTCTGTAAATTTTACGCAATATATAAATTTTTTTACATTCTGTTAAATTTACGGAATAATTTTATTTCTTTGCAATAACAAATTGGTTAGTACATAAAAATGGGAAAAGAAGAAGAAATAGTTGACATGATTGTCAATGGCCCCAAAAATTATTTACGGAATGTATCTGTAGATAATGTGATTTTTGGTTATCATCAGAAGGAATTAAAAGTATTGTTACAGCGGCCACGAGGAATTGCAAAATGGATGTTACCCGGAGGCTATATTAAAAGGACTGAGACAATAGACGAAGCTGCTAAGCGGATTGCAAAGGATCGAACCGGCCTAGACAAATTATTTTTAAAACAGTTTCTGGCTTTCGGAAGTCCTTCAAGAATTAAAGATCCGAGCTTTACACCCAAAATATTAAGCACCCTTAATGAGTTGCAAATTGATGAAGATCATTGGATGTTTGACTATTTTGTATCGGTTTGTTTTTATACGCTTACAGAGTTTTCATTAGTTACTCCCAATGGAGCTCTTTATGCGGAAGAATGTCAGTGGTGGGGTATTGAAAATATTCCTCCTATGTTGTACGATCATGGGGAAATGATTGAGGAGGCTTTAAAAGCACTGAGATTACACATCTATCATTATCCAATAGGTTATGAATTATTGCCACAAAAGTTTACCCTTCCTGAAATTCATACATTGTACGAAACTATTTTAGGAAAAAAACTGGATAGTCGTAATTTTTCCAAGAAACTTATGGCAACCGGTATTATAAAAAAACTGGACGAGCAACGCAACATTGGCGCGCACAGGGCACCATATCTTTACATATTTGACAAAGAAGTGTATGATAACGCTTTAAAGGAAGGTTTGGCGCTTATTATTTAAAATACTACCATGGCAGAATTACAATAGACTTTATATAAGTTAGAATATTATGCATATATAATTTTAAAATTTGCAAGCGAACAAGCCAGAAGCATTGCTAAGTCGCGGAAGTCATCTTTGAGGGCTCGTGTCTCATCCTTGGCTATTTTAAAAACCTTTTATTGTCCAATTGCATGTCCCACTTTCACACGGAAGCGAGAGTTCCTTTTGATGATGGCTACGAGATAATTTATCAAGTATTTGATAGTTTTTGAGTTAATATTGAGTGGACAAATAAAACGCAGAGAAAGATCAAATCTTACCTCAAGATAATATTGAACTTGAGAAATGCCAGATCAGAGAAAGATACTTATCCTCTACGAATATAAACTTT
>DATBXH010000143.1:0-5390 GCA_036514375.1 Bacteroidales bacterium
TGGGAACAAACTCGCCCGACGTTTGCCGGAAAATAGCCGCTGCTTTAAAACCTTATTTTAACGATAAGAATTTATTTGTGGTAAGTACTGATTTCACGCATTATCCTGACTATGAAACTGCCAAAAAGGTGGATGCATTCATGGCAGATGCCGTCGTTTCGAATTCTCCCAAAGAACTTATTTCCGCTGTAAATGATATCGAAAACAGGCATACTCCCAATCTTCTTACCGGTATGTGTGGTTGGACTTCTGTGCTTACATTAATGGATATCTCTTCTTCGGAGCCGGATGTTACCATTAAAAAGGTCGATTATCAAAACTCAGGTGACACGAAATATGGAGATAAGTCCCAGGTGGTGGGTTACGTGGCACTGGAGTTCGAAACACCAAAGAAAGTGTCCGAAGAAATTCCTTTCCATCTAAGTGATGAGGAAAAACAGATTCTTTTGGGCATTGCCCGCACAAGTCTTGAAAAGTATATAAAAGATAAAGAAATCCTGGTGATTGACAAACAAAACCTCACTTCCAACTTAAAGGTACCCTGTGGCGTTTTCGTAAGCCTTCATGTCAGAGGCGAGTTAAGGGGATGTATAGGTACTTTCAGAACCGATAAACCATTATATCAAAATGTCGAAGATATGGCTATTGCCGCTGCTACCAGTGATATGCGGTTTAATCCTGTCAGCAGCAGCGAGCTTGACAACCTCAATATTGAGATTTCAGTGCTGACGCCTATGCATAAGATATCATCCACCGAAGAGATCATCCTGGGCAAGCACGGTATTTACATGAAAAAGGGGGGAAGAACAGGTACCTTATTGCCCCAGGTTGCGACCGAACGTAACTGGACACTGACAGAATTCCTGGGTTATTGCGCCCGCGATAAAGCCGGAATAGGATGGAACGGCTGGAAAGATGCCGACATCTATACTTACGAAGCCATCGTTTTCTCCGAATCTCATAAATAATATCATGACTCCGATCAGTAAGCGTGAATTCCTGAAACTGGGATTGCTGGGTGCTGGCGGATTGCTTTGCAATAAAACCCTGGCAAATTGCTCGTCATCATCGGCGCCATTAACCAAATGGACGCGCGAAGCGATGTTTTATGTTCAGACTCCGCGTGGTGTGCAATGTCTGTTGTGCCCCAACGAATGTACCATCGTAGAAGGAGTAGACGGCATGTGCCGAAACCGGATAAACAGACATAATAAGATATATACCATTGGTTTCGGAAATCCCTGTGCAGTCAACGTCGATCCCATCGAAAAGAAACCTTTCTATCATTACTTACCGGCTTCTACGGCCTATTCCATAGGCGTGGCAGGGTGCAATTTCGCTTGCCTGAATTGCCTCAACTGGGAGGTTTCGCAAACCAGCCCTGCCAAGACCAGGAACTACGATCTGATGCCGGAACAAGTTGTGGAAGAATGTCTGGCAAACGGTTGCAAGTCCATAGCTTACACGTACACAGAACCGACAACTTTCTACGAATATGTTTATGAAACTGCCAAACTTGCCCGTGCCAAAGGGATCAAGAATCTGTATGTTTCCAATGGTTATATCAGTGAGGAACCGCTCCGTAAGCTTTGTAAAGTACTTGATGCCGCCACCATTGATCTGAAATCTTTCTCCAACCAGATTTATCAGCAGTTAAATGCGGGTAAGATACAACCTGTGCTGGATACATTAAAGATTATGAAGGAAGAAGGTGTATGGCTGGAGATATCGAACCTGATTATCCCTACCTGGACCGACAATCTTGATATGATCAAACACATGTGTGACTGGTTTGTCCGTTACGGGTTCGAAAACAATCCATTGCATTTCATTCAGTTCCAGCCCATGTATAAATTAACGCATCTTCCTGCGGCTCCTGTTGAAACCTTGGTGAAAGCAAGAGAAATTGCTATTACCGCAGGGATCAAACATATCTATGTAGGTAATATTCCCACTCCGCATGCCGAAGATACCATCTGTCCGAATTGTAAGAAAGTGCTTATACAGCGAAGAGGATTTACGGTATTGTCAAACCAGATGGATAAAGGTAAATGCAAGGCTTGCGGGACTTCCATTTCCGGTGTTTGGGTCTAAAGAGATGAACACAGAGACACGGAGGCACAGAGGAAATATAATTTGTAGGTATTGCTATGTTTTATGGTAGTCTTAAGCTAGCGCGCATTTGTAACGCGTGCTTCGTAAATCTCTTGCATTACAAGTGCGTGCTTACTTATATATTGGATCAGTCTTTATTCCTTCTGTTTTCCGTTCTCAAACTTTACCTTTTGAAGTAACTTGCCGTTTTCGGCATATATTTTCCATGTTCCTTCCTTGTGGTCTTTCCTGTACTGGCCTTTTATCTTCAGTTGCCCGTTATCATAATATTCCCTGTAATCGCCGTGACGGAATCCATCCTTTAGCTCAAATTCCACTTTTACTTTGCCATTACCATACTTCTCCGTATAGGTTGATTTTGTGAGATTGTCGGGTATATAGTCGTCTGCCTTTGACAGCATGCCTGCTACCTCGTCCTTGGCCTGATCGGAGATTACAGCAGACAAGGTATCGGAAACATCTTCATCCGGAATTTCAACCAAGGATTCCTGGTCGGGTTCCGTTTCCTTCTTAAACTGAACATAAAACCTGGTTTTGAAAAGAGACCCGTCCTTTTCCAACTGAAAACCTATGTACGGAAAGCTTATAATATATTCCCTGTTACTTTCAAGCCCTGAATACGTAGCCGGGTTCATAGTTCCCTGAAGACTCTGAAGGAATTTGGCAGTATTCACCTGCACGAAAACATTGGACTTACGGCTGAAATTACCTACAAACGATTTGTAGTCTTTAGACTCTGCCAACAGGTCCTTCTTCACATAACTGTCGATAATTACTTTCAGTGTCTGCGGGTGATTGCTGAATACCACATAATCATCAAGATATATAAAATAAGGCTTCTCAAGTTTCTGGAAATATTTTCCAAACATCATTCTGAAAAAGCCTTTAATGGAGAGATAATTGATATTATACCCGTTATACTCCACCACATCAAACTTGGCAGGCGTACGTTTCTTTACCTGTTTCATCACAAAATCTAGGTTCTCCTTTGCATCGTCGATATCCCTGGTGCGGAGAAAAACTGCAAACTCATTGTTGCGGCCAAGTCCCATGGGCGGGAGTTGAACCATCGCCATCTCGTCGCCAATCCAGCTCATGATATTTTTACGGACATCAATCTTCAGGAAATCTTCCGCCTTCTTAATGCTCGATTGATAGTCGTTAAAATTCTTCGGAGTTTCCTTCATATTGTTCGTCAGGTTGTCAAAATACTCCGTAAATCTGTCGAACCCCAGAGAAACCGTAGATGCGGTTTGTGCCGGAAGTACATCTGCCAGGTTGGTTTTACCGTTTCCGGAACTCATCATGGCCCGGAAACTAGATACAATGGTATCATTAATATTGGTATATCCCTCGCACTTAATCAGGTTATCCCGGTTAATATTAAAAGCCAGACCTGTATATAGCAGGCTCTTACTTAATTGTTTTATATTCGGGTCGGGGGATGACAGCATCCCGTTGGTGTAATCGTCAATCTGGGCATAATTCAGAAAAATGCGGAATAGCCCTTCTCCTTTCATTTTGTCATAAATGGTAAGGAAGTTCTTATCGTTTGCCAGCAGCGGCTTATCCAGATGATCGATGGATGACTCCAGTAAATGCGAATTAAACGAAGCCACCATCAGGTTCTTTACAAAATAAAGGTATACCGTGCTTTGAGACTTTATTTCGGTGAGTTTGTATACATTTCTTCCGTTATGAACATAATCATTTACCTCAAACTTATCTGAAATCAATCCTTTCAGATATTTCTCGATACCCACCAGTTTTGATGCCCTGCGCAGATCCACTGTATAAAGAAAATCATATGTACCATGGCCTGTGATATTCATGGAAACAACAATCTCCCTACGGCCAATATACTCTGCCACCTTAGGGTTTGATTGTACAATGGTATCGAGCATGTCCATGCCCTTCGCAATCTTCTCAAAAACCTGATGTTTCCTAAGGTGTCCCCACACTTCGCTTTTTGTAAGTTTCTCCCAGGCATCGTACGAGTCGTCCGTCTCGATCACAAATATGGGGCGTTCAGGTATGGCACTGAGTATGCTAACTTTGTTGTACGGACTCAGAAAATGCCAGGTAAGTGCTCCAAGTCCAAGAATAATAAGGATAAGGATAGTCCAGAGAATCTTCTTTTTCATGGTTGAGGTTTTGAATGGGACAAGATAATAAAATTAGTGATGAGGTGTTTGGGTGATAAAGTTATGAGCAGGTGAGGGGACCGTAGCATGATAAAGCGATGCGTTGATGATGAGATGATGTCATGAATGGGTAATGATATGATGCTAGCGCGTGGCCATGGCTATTTTGATGGCAAGGAAAATGAGCAATCCTCCAAATACTTTATTGATGATCTTTTCGAACCGCAGAAATGCCACCTGAACCCTTTGTTGGGTAAAGAACAAAGCCACCAGCGTGAACCAGACAATGGCAGTCATGATCATGATAAATGCGATGATAGCTACAATATACGGAGGGGTCGCCGGTTTAATGACAAACGTAAACAAGCCGAGGAAAAACATGGTGGCCTTAGGATTCAGCACATTGGTGAAGAATCCCGTTTTAATGGCCTGAATCCGGGTCATATCCCTCATTTCTTTGCTCTCCGTGATGTCAATCTTCGAACCTTTGGCCATGATGGATTTGATGCCCATGTAAGCCAGGTATATAGCGCCGAGATATTTGATAATCGTGAACAGAAGAAGAGACTTAGAAATGAGGTATCCGATACCGGCTGCGCAATAAATGATATGCACACTGATACCCATCCCAATACCAATGCCGGTGAATATACCGGTTCTTCGGGAATAATTCAGTGAATTGCGCACTGCCATCACAAAGTCCGGACCCGGACTCATGGCTGCCAAAGCGTTTAATAGCGTTGCTGTTCCTATAATGGTAATATTGTCCATTCCTGCGGATTATCCTTTTGTTTTGATTTTCCGGATTCTGCTGTCTGTTACCGATTTGCTTTTCCAGGCGATGTCTAGCTTTGAATTCACGAAATCGTCGGGAGCAATCATTCGTTTTTTCATGAAAAGCACGCGTTTTTCGCGAACTTTAATATCGTAATCATCCATCATTCCCTGACAGCAAACATACACCAATTCCGTACACGAAATCTTGGTAAAGTCCGAAAAATCGAATTTAAAATCGTAGCCTTTTCCAAGATTCTGTAAGGCAGTTTTAAATACACTATCAAACGTTACGCTTCTGCCGGCTGCTGATTCGATATCCGGGTTTCGGCGCAGAATAACCATGTAGTCGCACCG
>DATBXH010000144.1:0-2670 GCA_036514375.1 Bacteroidales bacterium
CCCCTGGAACCTATACAATCAGGGCTAAAGCCCTTGCTTCTGCTTCTTCATTTTTCACCGTCCTAAAGGACGGAGTTAGTCAAAGCCTCTCGCTGGCGCGGATTTACTCGCTATCGCTCATGAGAGGAGTTGTAATCCGTGCCTTAATACCTAACACCTATCCCCTCCCCATATAACATTTTTCCTCTCCGGTTTGCATCATAAAAATTATCTTTGTTGTTTTGAAAAAAGATTTTCATGCGAAAGAGATTTTTTACGATTTCTGGCATCGTAGTGGTTGCATTGGTCATCCTGTTCTTTTCTATTCGGGGGATGGTTCTGCGTCGTGTGCTGGAGAAAATTAAAAACCGTGTAGAACAATCCACGAGAATCAAATTAACTTATGAAAGGGCTGGTTTTGCCGGAATAAAAACAGTCTATCTGCAAAAACTGAATATGATCGCTGAGAATGGCGATACGGTTTTCCATGGCGATTCCATTGTTGTCAATCCAAAGCTTTTACCACTGCTTACCGGTCGGAAACGTATCCAGGAACTGGACGTGTACCACTCCGATATCCTTTTAAATGATAGTATTATACGGCTATTGAGAACCCATCGAAACGCAGAGAGCGATACGTTACCAAAAAAACTAAGCAATTACGCTCAAAAGCTTTTTGCATTCCAGCGCAGGATCTTTACATACATCCCCAACAGGGTTATCATCAGGAATTCGGGATTTTATTACAAAAACGACAGTGTCTCTTCATCGGTATTCTGCGCTAATTTCAATTATCAGAACAACAGCTTTCTGGGTGAAATGGTTTTTGCCGATAAAGCGGGAGCAAACCGTTGCCTGGTCCATGGCTCGTTGCACAAGGGAAGCCGCGAGATGTCGGTTACCCTGGCACACCAGGATTCGAACAAAGTGGTTTTACCGTTTCTGAAACCACTTTGGCAGACAAGCGTCGGATTTGATACACTCTCTTTTGCCATATCGTTTAAAGAAGTTGACGATAGCCTGACGGATATCTCAGGTTTGGCTTCAGCCAGCGGATTATCTCTTCAGCACAAACGCATCGGCCCCGAAGCCGTATCCATGAACAGCAATGGTTTTAATTTTCTTATCCATGTTGGCGACAGGTATGTTGAGCTCGACAGTTCCTCAGTGGCCCGTATTAATAAATTCTCCTTCTCTCCTTACCTCAAATTTGAGAATAACGGAACCCGTTCGCTTACATTTGCCTTTATACGGGAGGAATTTAAAGCACAGGAACTCTTTGATTCGATGCCTGAAGGATTATTCACCAACTTCGCAGGAATTAAAACCGAAGGAAATCTGGCTTATCACATGAGGGTGAGCATCGATTTCAACCGGCCCGACAGCGTGAAGTTCGAATCGCAGCTCGAGAATAAAGGATTTAAAATTGACCGGTACGGGGTCACCGATTTCAGGATGATGAACGGAAGCTTTGTGCACGATGTGTACGAAAACGACCGGTTTTTCAAATCGATCCTGGTAGGATCCGATAATCCGGATTTTGTTCCGCTCGGCGATATTTCGCCTTATTTTAAATTTGCCGTGCTAACCGCTGAGGATGGCGATTTTTATTATCACAAAGGATTTAACCAGAATGCGTTTCGCGAGTCCATTGCCACCAATATCAAGGAAAAACGTTTTGCCAGGGGAGGAAGTACCATATCCATGCAGCTTGTAAAAAATGTTTTTCTCAGCAAGAATAAAACCGTTTCGCGCAAGATTGAGGAAGCGCTCATTGTATGGATCATCGAGAATCTTCATCTTGTGAGCAAGGATCGGATGTTCGAAGTTTATCTCAACATCATGGAGCTAGGACCCGGTGTTTACGGCATAAAGCCTGCAGCACATTTCTATTTTAAAAAGTCGCCGGCCAAATTAAACCTGACGGAAAGCATTTATCTGGCCAGTATTATTCCGCGCCCCAAAGGATTTCGGTATACGTTCGACGAAAATGGGAACTTACGCGATTATTTCAATGCGTATTTCAAGCTGCTCAGTGGAATCATGGTGCGCCGCAGCGAGATTCCTGCCGAAGATACCATAAACCTGAAACCAAAGCTTAAACTTACCGGTGAGGCACGGAAAATGCTCGCACAACGTGATACCACGGCAGCCGAAGATTCCTTGTTTTTCAAACTGCTCGTTCCGGGTGCTACGGATTAAAAATAGCCTGTTTTTCAAAAGCAGGTTTTTTATCCTTGCATAAATGCCGGTAAATCCTATCTTTGCTGTGCAACCGGAATTTATTCCGGAACAGCAGGGTCGTTAAGTTCTAAGCAAAACTAGAACAGCGAAAATAGAACCTTATTTTTTAACTGACCTTAGTAGAAATAACGACGGAACAAAATCAACCTTATTATCTTATACAGTAAAATTTTAAATAAGCTAATAAGGTCAAATTTACACCTTAACTTTTCCCTACTAAGGTTTTCAGAAGAAAATAAGGTTAGGCCGGAATTAAAACCTAACAGTCATGGGACAATTCGAGGAGATATTCCTGTAAAACGAAGCACTGTCCTGGTATTAAAAATTTTTTTGAATATCTGTATTTATGTTTAGTCACAACAAGGGTCTTTTATTGTTATATATCACAGTTGCTGCCTTAGTTACGTTAAACGCCGGTTTTAAAACCGGCGAATTGCCGAAACCCGA
>DATBXH010000145.1:0-3128 GCA_036514375.1 Bacteroidales bacterium
TATATAGGCCAGATATTCTAAACATCTTCCTTCCGAATCGAAGTATTCAGCAAACTCTATCAGGTTTTGACCTTTGAATAATTTCATGTATCCCTTGATTTTGTTGGGTACAAATATATGTATTTATCTAATGACCTCTATCTTTTTTTTTCAACTTCTAAAAGGTTATTTTAATTCCTTCATTATTAATTTTTTCATTTCTTTCATCCCTTTATTTCTTTCATTTCCAGTTTTTATTAAATATATTAAAATTTAACCGGTTCAATGAAATTGATTAAACAGATGTAAAGTAAAATGTGCTGGTGGAATTATACTTCAATCTTCATAGCTCATACCTCGGTTCGCTTTTTTCACCGAGTGGATCTTTTTATCCTCCAGCCGTTTGGCTTTTGATGCTGCGGTTGGTTTGGTTGGTTTACGTTTCTTTTTAGGCGTTAATGCTTTATTTATCAGAATATAAAATTTCTTTATTACTTCTTCTTTGTTCTTTAGCTGTGTGCGTTCGGTTTGCGAGACCAGAATCAGCTCGCCATGGTCATTGATCCTGTTATGGAGTTTTTGAGAGATAATTTCCTTTTCCTTTTCACTTAACAATTGCGATGCAGTCACATTAAAACGCAATTCAACCTTGGTGTTCACTTTGTTCACATTTTGTCCACCCGCACCACTGCTTCGAGAGGTATTGAATACGAATTCGGAATCAAAATTCCGTTGTGTTTGAGCAGTATCCGACATGTAACAAAGGGGGATTATGGCAATTACTTATTTGCACTCACCAGGCTTCTTTCCGTTTTAAAAGTAAAATACTTCTGGGAGAAATAGCTGTAGATTACAACGATACCTGTAGTGAGAATCTTGGATGGGGTAGGGAACAATCCGCAATACTCAACAAAGAACTTCAGCAGGATATAATTCAGTATGATGCATACCAGCACAGTAACTCCATACCGGAACAACTGGATTCTTCCACGTATTTCGGAACCGGTAAATGTAATGTATTTTGACAGCAGAAAACCGGTGGAAAATGTGATTGGGAAGACAATTAAAAAAGCTGCAATGTGAGGTTTGATAGCAATAAACGACAAATAGAGAATCTTCTTCTTTAGAATAAAATTGTAAGTAATAAAATAAAGGAAAATGTCCAGCGAGGTATTGAAACCTCCACTTATCCCATACCGAAAAGTTTCAATCGGCAAATATTTTTCAAATGGTATGTACAACCAGTCAATAAATCTTCGAATCGTATCCCTGAAATTTCTGATCTTCTCCACGCTTGTTTTTTTCGGCTTCAAAAATATATCTCTTTCAGTTATAAAAAAAGAGTTTGGAAATTATTATACAGGAAGAACCTCTAAAACCTGTAATATTTTTAATAATTGAATTTTATATATGAAGTTCACAAACTCATCAACCTACTTCTTTTTCATGCATGGATTTAATAAACAGCTGTATTTCGTAATGTTTTCCCAAAACAAACAACATATCGTCTCCGTTTAGAATCAGATCCTGCTCCGGATTAACAATATAACTTCCATCTCTTTTCTTGAGGCCAATGATGTTGATATTTTCCTGTTTTTTTAATTGCTTGATTGTAGTGGGAGGATTCTCCGCTACGCCTTTGCATGAGACTTCTTCGAGTGATACCGTTTTTTGTTTATCAAGCATAAGATAATCCATAAATTCAACCGTATCAGGATGAGCAATCATACTGGCCATGTGTTGTCCGCTTATTTTATCGGGCATGATTACACGTGTGGCACCGGCTGTTTTAAGTTTCTTTACAGTATTGTAATTAATAGCCCTGCTGATGATGGTTAGTTTGGGATTAAGTTCATGAGCAGTGATAACAACGAAAAGATTCTCTTCATCTGTTGGAAGTACACTGATTAATGCTTTGGCCTTTTTTATTCCGGCATTTATTAGCACTTCATCACTCGACGGATCGTCATCGATATAAAGGAGGTCATTTCTTTGTTGAATTTCTTTAATTTTTGCCTCGCGATTTTCAATGACAACCAAAGGAATGTTGTGATGTTTAAGTTCATCAATGGATTGATGTCCATTACGTCCGTAACCAACCACGATCACATGTTGGCTTAGCTGTTCAATTTCTTTTTTCACTTTCGAATATTTAAAATAGTTACGAAATACTCCATTTACAATGTATTGAACCAAAGTAGTAGCTGCATAAGCAAACGTACCAAAACTGAGGATGATGAGTGCAGACGTAAAGATTTTACCGGCAGAAGAAAGGGGACGAACTTCCCCAATTCCCACTGTTGCAATGGTACTGATAGTCATGTACAGGGAGTCGAGAAAATCCCACCTCTCAATGATCATATACCCCAATACACCTGCAAAAAATATGACAACGATTAAGATAAGGGAATTATAAGCGGGGCCAAGTTCGTTACGTTTCATATCACATGGAATTGTATATAATCAGCAAGTTAAGATGAATATCATAGTAGTATCTTGCGATTCATAAATATACAAAACGTCTCTGAATATTTTGTAAGTTCGTGATGACGTGTATGCTGATTAATAAAATTTGGAAAACCTTTGTAAGGCTGCTTTTTGGTACAATATTTGATCACTCGGAATGTTTAAATTTATTAATAATCATGAAAAATAAACTACTTCACCTTTCACTACTACTGGGATTAACGGTATTAATGAGTTGGAAACCTTCGGATAAGAAGGAGCCAATTGATCGGTTTGCTCTTGTTACAAGACACAATGTTTTTATTAATGAAATTGATCCGCTAAACCCGCTTTCTGTCGGGAATGGAGATTTTGCCTTTACGGTTGATGTTACCGGACTGCAGACTTTTGAAAATTATTATCATCAACATGGAATTCCGTTGGAGACGCTTTCCACCTGGGCCTGGCACACATTTCCGAATGTTGAACACTTTCGAATTGAAGATGCTTCGAAAGAATACAATTTTCACGGGCGAAAAATTCTTTATGCAAGTATGGAGAAAAGCCCTGCCGGTGAGTACTTCAGGAAGAATCCCAATCCTGTTCCATTAGGGCAGATCAGTTTTGTTCACAGCAATGATCAGCCATTGGATACGGCTGAAATTCACAACGTAAATCAAAAGCTGGATTTATGGACAGGGATT
>DATBXH010000146.1:0-8520 GCA_036514375.1 Bacteroidales bacterium
CGAATGCAGCCACCTCCAAATTCGTTCAGTACCGAAAGGCTTACCAGTTTAGAACGGATAACTGGGAAGTGAAATAATTCTCCTCTGTTTTGGGTTTATTAGAATAATCCATGTAGTTCCGCATCAATCTTGTTAATTACGCTTCGTAAATCTTCCGGATTTTCTGAGAAATTGTTAGTATCTACGTCAACAATAAGAACTTTACCTAATTTGTAAGATGAAATCCAAGCTTCGTACCGTTCATTCAGCCTTCGGAGGTAATCGAGACGAATAGCGTTTTCGTATTTTCTCCCGCGTTTCTGAATCTGGTTTACCAGGGTAGGAACGGAAGCCCTCAGGTAAATGATCAGATCAGGCGGTTGGATGAGCGATGAAATAAGCTCAAATATCGATTCATACGTATCATAATCTCGGGTGGGCATCAGCCCCATGGCATGGAGATTGGGTGCAAAGATGCATGCATCCTCGTAAATGGTTCTGTCCTGGATTACCGTATTACCCGATTGGCGAATATTTAATATTTGTTTGAAACGATTATTCAGAAAGTATATCTGGAGATTGAACGACCAACGCTGCATATCATCATAAAAATCGTGCAGGTAAGGATTATCATCAACGTCTTCATAATGGGGGTGCCAGTTATAATGTTTTGCTAAAAGACCTGTAAGAGTTGTTTTGCCTGATCCGATATTTCCTGCGATTGCGATATGCATATTTCGATAGTATTTTTCAACTTAAAGATATATAGAATATTTATTTTTTACGGTTAAATCTGCGTGTTTAAAGCTAAAATCTCTTCAATATAAGTTCGTTCGTTCGCAAGTCGCGGAACTTTGTTTTGTCCCCCAAGTTTTCCTTTATTTTTCATCCATTCGAAGAAAACTCCCGGCCTCATTTTTCTGACCACAGGCATTCTCAGCGTAATATTCTGGTAACGTTTGGCCTCGTAATCCGAATTTAAGGAACAGAGAGCATTATCCAAAAGAGTAGTAAAATAGTCGAGGTTCTCAGGTTCCTGTTCAAATTCAATTAGCCATTCGTGAGCCCCATTGCTGTTATCACCCATGAAAATTGGCCCGGCTGTGTATTCGCGAATGGACGTGTGCGTTTTTTCGCAGGCAATTTGCAGTGCTTTTTCTGCATTATCAATAATTATTTCTTCACCAAATGCATTGATGAAATTCCTTGTCCGTCCGGTAATTTTTAGTTTATGTGGAAAAATTGAGGTAAAGGTAATCGTATCGCCAATGATATATCTCCACAGCCCTGAGTTGGTAGTAATCACCATGGCGTAATTTTTTCCCGGTTCCACATTGTTTACAGTAACAGCCCTCGGATAAGGCTTGTGGAATTCTTCCATGGGGATAAATTCATAGAAAATACCGTAATCCAGCATCAATAGCATGTCGTCAGAAGCGGGATCATCCTGGATGGCAAAAAAGCCTTCTGAAGCATTGTAGGCTTCCATGTAATTCATCTGATCAGAAGGAATGATTTTTTTAAACTGATCGCGATATGGAGCAAAACTCACGCCTCCATGGGTGAAAAGTTCAAGGTTTGGCCATACATCCAGCAAATTGTTTTTACCGGTTTGTGCGAGAATATGTTTAATTAACACCAGGTTCCATGAAGGTACTCCTGCAATATTTGTTACATTTTCCCTGATAGTGGTTTGGGTAATTCTTTCGAGTTTTTCCTCCCACTTTCCCAGCAGCGCTATTTCGGTTTTGGGGGTACGGATGATATCTACCCACCACGGCAGGTTTTCGATCAGGATAGCGGAAAGATCACCATAATAGGATTGATTACTGAAGTTATCGATAGTGTGACTGCCACCAAGTGTTAATCCTTTGCCGCTAAATACTTTTGTATTCGGATGGTGGTAGGTATAAAGTGCCATGATATCCTTTCCACCACGGAAATGACAATCTTCCAGTGTTTCTTTACTTACCGGGATGAATTTGCTTTTATCGCTTGTGGTGCCCGAGGATTTAGCAAACCATTTTATTTCGCCGGGCCAGAGTAAATTAGGTTCACCTTCACGAAGACGGGATACATAGGGCTTAATTTCTTCGTAAGACTGAAGAGGGATATTTTTCTGAAAATCTTCAACCGTCTGGATTCTTTCATAATCGAATTTTTTACCCCACTCTGTGTCCTTAGCTTTTTGAATTAGTTTGTAAAGCGTCTCTTCCTGGACATTAAACGGGTATTGTTTAAAAAGTTCAATTTGATGCAGACGTTTAATATTAAACCAGCTTACAATTGAGTTGATAAGTTGCATGTAGTTTTATTTATGGCCCGGTTGGCAGGTCAATGGTTTTTTTATGCTTTTTCAAAAATAGCATAAGATAAAAGTATTTAAAAAGGAATTATCAGAAATTTCACTGAAATTTCTGATCAGGGAAACTTTTTATGAGGAGATGATAAGCCGAATGGGTAAAACCCGTTACATAATCAGTTTAAAGCCTTTTCCATGAACATTCAGGATCTCTACCGATGGTTCGTCTTTCAGGTATTTACGCAATTTGGTAATATAAACATCCATGCTTCGTGCGTTAAAGTAACTGTCGTCCTCCCAGATCGATTTTAACGCATAATTCCGTTCGAGTACATCGTTCAGGTTATCGCACAATAATTTAAGGAGCTCCGATTCTTTGGTTGTCAGTTTGTGAACAGTCTCATCCGATGTAAGTGCCTGCTTCTGAAAATCGAAGGTGTATTTTCCTAATTTATAGACGGTCTGTCCTGAAAACTTACTTTCAGCTTTGGTGCGTCGTAATATGGCTTCAATCCGGAAAAGCAGCTCTTCCATGTTGAAGGGTTTGGTGAGGTAATCATCAGCGCCTATTTTAAAACCAAGCAGTATATCGTCTTTTAGCGATTTAGCAGTCAGGAACATAATGGGAATATCCTTGTTGATAGCCCTGATCTCTTTTGCTACGGTAAAACCGTCTTTTATGGGCATCATGACATCCAGGATACACAGATCGTACAAGTTTCTCTGAAAACTTTTAAAAGCTTTTTCGCCATCTGTTAAAAGGTCTGCTTCATAGTTTTTAGCCTGGAGATAATCTTTTAAAAGGATGCCAAGGTTTTCGTCGTCTTCGGCAAGTAAAATGCGAATTTTGGTGTTCATAGCGGAAATGGGGTTGTTAGGCCAGCAACAATTGTAAAACGCAATAACCGTATGTTCGTAGTATTTCTCATGTTATTCCTGTTCCTTTGCCACTGGAATTAATATTTCAAATTTTGTTCCTATATTTAATTCACTATCCAACGAAATTTTACCATTGAGCTCTTCTACCACTTTTTTTACGTAGCTAAGTCCAAGCCCAAATCCCTTTACATTATGGACATTGCCTGTAGGCACCCGGTAAAAACGTTCAAAAATCCGTTTCTGGTTTTCTTTACTTATGCCAATGCCATTGTCTTCCACCAGAATAGCGATATATTTCTTTTTGTTTATCGTGCTTACTACAATGTTCGGCTGTCCCTTGCAGTATTTTATTGCATTATCGAGTAAATTTAATAAAACATTTCCAAAGTGCCCTTCATCAATATTAACAATGGAGTGTTCCGCATCTAAATTTTTAATGATTTGTCCGTTGCGGCTTTTCACCTGAATGATGAAGTTCTTGACAATCGTGTTGATGAGTTCGTGAACATCCATCCGGCGCAATTTAAGATTTAATTTTCCTTTTTCGAAGATGGCCGCCTGGAGTACTTTTTCGACCTGAGACCCCAATCGCTTGCTTTCGTCGTTAATGACCCTGGACAGATGATCAATGTTCTTCATGCTGTTGGGAATGCTGCCGTCATTTAACATTTGAGATGCCAGGGATATGGTAGAAATTGGGGTTTTCAGTTCGTGAGTCATGTTGCTAACGAAATCGTTACGGATTTCGGATAGTTTCTTTTGCCTTACGATGACATAAATAGTATATCCAAAGGTGATGAGAATAATCAATGTTAGTAAAATGGAAGAAATGCCCATGTATCCAAGGGATTTTAAAAGAAAATGTCTTTCTGCCGGAAAATATAATACCAGGATGTCAGAAGGAGAGACTAAATCATCGGGCTTGATATATCCGCCAACCAGTCCCCGCTGTTTTATGTCAAACCCTGCAGAATTCATTCCGGGTATAAAATTTCTTCTTTCATCGAGTACGGCGTATTCGAAAGGTATGTTGATTGCATTATTATGCAGTTCGTTCTTAATTAAAGCTTGAAACTTATTCGGTGCTATCCGTTCCTGGAATGTTCTGCCCGGTTTCATGATTTTATCATAAATGCGTCTGATAAAATCCATGGAACTGTTCTGCTGATTTGACAATTGACGCTGGAGCGATTTTCGTTCTACTATTTTTTGCGATTGTACTTCCGAATAAAACTCCTGTTTGTACCAAACCGAATCGGAAAACATACCGCTTTCGGCCGTAATGGTTACGCTTGAATTTACCATCAAATCAGGATCTTCAATAGGCTGAACCTGATCGTCATTTTTAGGTTTTACACTCGATTGGTCAAAATTTATCTGATAATGCTTTGAAAGGGAGTCTTTATGAAGGTTTTTACATTCCTTTGCTATCTGGTCAATGGTTTCGTATTCCTGCAGCCTGTCCGAAACCGTTTTAATTGTATTTTGAACCAACTCACGAAACTGCTGTTCTTTGGTCTTATAGGCACCATAAATCCAAACCCCCTGTACGGCAATGAGCCCAAAAACAGCAATACTTATTAATCCTATTAATATAGCTATTCGTTTTTTATTCATAGCGATACAAAGATAATGTATGACATTACAGCACGTAACAATTTAACAATCTTTAACATTCATTAATATTCCTTAACCTTAGCCCGTTTTATTTTGATGTATGTTTGTATCAGAATTTGATGCTGAGGTCAGAAATGAAAAAAGTTTAGCACGAAATTTGATACAATAAAATAGAAGAAATTTAGTTAAAAAGATATCATAGGTGTAGTAGTTAGTAGTAGTAGTTTAAATTTAGGTTTGATTGGTTAGTAATAGTTAAAAAGAAGGGCCGTCGTGAGACCGCCCTTTCTTTTTTATAGCAATCGTTTCTTGTTTTTCAGTCTCTCCATGTCAATAGCAAAAATTCCCGAAACAAAGGGCACACTTCTGATCTTTGCCATTAATTCGGAGGCACGGTACAACGGATCGGAAGGTTCAATCAGCACCAAAAAATCAATATTTTTTAATTCATCGAGGAGGAAACCATTATCACACCTGTTCGATATTAAACGATAGGTATTAGAATTTTCATCGTCGGTAAAGCTATAGGTAGAGAATTCCTGAGTTTCACTCAGGCGTTGATTAAACGACTTGTGGTTTTCGGTTTTGGTGAAACGAAATCCGAGATTTTCGTTTAGGGCCCAGGAAAGACGATAATCGTTCTCGTGTGATGAAATTCCGAGAAGGATAGGTGCAATGCCAGTTTCCGGGGAAAGCTTATGAACATCCTTTTTGCCCATATAAGCTTTATTTTTAGTTATTTGGAGGCTATTAAATCGTTTATTTCTGCTTTATTCGAAATAGTATTGTAGGCTTGTTCCGCAGCATTTTGTTCGGCTTCTTTTTTTGATTTGCCTGTGCCATTACCCAATAATTGTTCGCTGATTTTTACATGGGTAATGAATGTCGGAGCCTGTTCAATTTCAGTATATTCTTCCGTTGTTTCAAACGTAATGATCACTTTGTTTTTTTGTCCCCATTCAATGAGTCTGCTCTTGAAATCCGTTTCTCTCGAAATCAGCTCCTCAAGGTCAACAAAATTTTTTAACACATAATTAATGATATACTTGCGGGTCCTTTTGTAGCCTTTATCGAGGTAGATAGCTCCAATAAGTGCCTCGAGCGCATCGCCATAAATATGTTTTTTGTGAGAGTGTCTGTTGGTGTTGGAAACAACCAGGTAATCGATGCCCAGGTTACGTGCAAGCAAGTCCAGATGTGAGCGTTTCACAATCTTGGAGCGCATTTGGGTTAGAAAACCTTCTTTTTTTCTGGGAAATTTTTTGAAAAGATAATCGGCGATAACAGCATCCAGCACTGCATCACCAAGATATTCAAGGCGTTCATTGTTAATGGTAGTTCCGTCTGTAAATGTTATAGAGGCCGAACGGTGAAGAAAGGCTATTTCGTATAGCTTTATCTTTCCGGGATCAATCTTCAGGTGGGTCCGTAGGAGCAAATAAAACTTCTTATCCGGAACGATAAGAAGTTTTATCGGATGAATCAAATACCGTATCAAATTACTTCGAATATTTTTTAAATATAATTGAAGTGTTGTGTCCACCAAAACCGAAGGTATTGCTTAAGGCGCAATTAACACTACGTTTTTGAGCCGTATTGAAAGTGAAATTGAGTTTGTTGTCAATTTCCGGATCATCGGTAAAGTGGTTGATGGTAGGCGGAACAATGTCGTTCTTGGTTGCAAGGATGGCTGCAATAGCTTCAATGGCACCGGCAGCTCCCAGCAAATGCCCGGTCATCGATTTGGTCGAACTGATGTTCAGTTTATATGCATGGTCACCAAATACACGTTTTATTGCTTTTGTTTCAGCAATATCCCCAAGAGGAGTGGAGGTACCATGAACATTAATATAATCGATATCGGTTGGTTTTAAAGATGCGTCTTCAAGAGCACTGATCATAACCCTGTATGCTCCATCGCCCTCAGGATGAGGTGCAGTTAGATGGTAAGCATCGGCAGACATACCTCCTCCAATGAGTTCGGCATAAATCGTTGCTCCACGGGCTATGGCATGTTCGTACTCTTCAATCACCAGGGCCCCGGATCCTTCTCCAATTACAAAGCCATCACGGTCTTTATCAAAGGGTCGCGATGCTGTTTCGTAATTATCATTATTTGAAGAAAGGGCTTGCATAACACTAAAACCGCCAACACCTGCTTCGTTAATAGCAGCTTCGGAGCCACCGGTAATAAAAATATCGGCTTTTCCAAGACGGATTAAGTTATATGCGTCAATGATTGCATTTGATGCTGAGGCACACGCTGATACTGTGCTAAAATTCGGACCTTTAAACTCATATTTAATAGAGATATGGCCCGCAGCAATATCAGAAATCATTTTAGGAATAAAGAAGGGGCTGAATCGGGGAGTTCCATCTCCACCGAAAAAGCCCTTTAATTCCTGGAAAAAGGTTTCAATTCCACCTATCCCCGACGCCCAAACAACACCAGCTCTGTCCTTGTTGATTTTTTCAAGATCGAGGCCGGAGTTTTTTACTGCTTCATCTACGGCAACCATGGCATACATGGTATAGCGGTCAAATTTCTTTGCCTCTTTGCGGTCGAAGTGAGCAGCAGCGTCAAAATTTTTTACCTCGCAAGCAAATCTTGTTTTAAACTTAGACGCATCAAAACGAGAAATGAGCCCAGAGCCGCTAACCCCATTGATTAAATTTTCCCAGTATTCATGGACATTGTTTCCAATTGGTGTAAGTGCTCCAAGTCCTGTAACTACTACTCGTCTTAATTGCATAGATAGATTCCTAATTTAAAACTACGTTTACTTTACGTTGGCCTCAATATATTTGATTGCGTCGCCAACGGTGGCAATGTTTTCAGCTTGATCATCCGGAATACCGATGTTGAATTCCTTTTCAAACTCCATGATTAATTCTACAGTGTCAAGAGAATCGGCACCCAAGTCGTTAGTAAAGCTTGCTTCTGGAGTTACTTCACTTTCGTCAACGCCTAACTTGTCCACGATGATAGCTTTTACTCTTGATGCAATATCAGACATACGCTTAAAATTTAGTTAATTAAATGATTTAAAGTGTAAAATTTTAACTGTGCAAAGAAATGTATTTCTTTAAAATTATCAAACAAAAAAGTTGAGACACGCCCATTTTTTTTCAAAAAAATATGCTTTTTTTGCGAAGCCAAATTTATAACCTTTTGATTTCTAAATCCATATTTTTACTAAATTTTTGGTCAAATAAATGAAGAAAATTGCCGTTTTTGCCTCCGGATCGGGCTCAAATGCCCAGAAAATAATGGAATATTTCAGGGAAAAACCTGTTGCCAGCGTTGAAATTGTCTTGTCAAATAAGAAAAACGCATTTGTTCTGGAACGAGCCGGGAAGTTTAACATCCCAACATTGGTGTTCGATCGTGACATGTTTTATCGTTCAAATCACATATTAGACACCCTGAAATCGTATCAGATTGATTTGATCGTCCTGGCAGGATTTCTCTGGCTTGTGCCTGATAATCTGTTAAAAAACTATCCAAACCGGATCATTAACATTCATCCTGCCTTACTCCCCAAGTTTGGAGGCAAAGGAATGTACGGCGAACGGGTACACGAGGCAGTGGTGGAAAATCACGAAGAATACTCCGGTATTACCATACATTATATTAATGAACGGTATGACGAAGGTGACATTATTTTCCAGGCAAAATGCAAGGTAGAACCGACAGATACGGCCGTCGATGTGGCCAGGAAAGTACATGCATTGGAATATGA
>DATBXH010000147.1:0-2000 GCA_036514375.1 Bacteroidales bacterium
GTGGAGGTAATGAAAAAACACAGGCTTATTCGTCAATTAACTATTTCAAACAAAAAGGAACAGTCTGGAATTCCGGTCTTGAAAAATTTTCCGGCCGTTTGAACCTTGATCAAACTTTAAGTAAGATGTTTAAATTCAATACAAATCTTACTTTTAGCACAATAAACTATCAAAATTCTACTGCCGGAGAGCAAACAAGCGGTGGGTCGGAATATTATGGGATGATCCAGGCTGCTATCAGATATCTGCCTACGCTGCCGGTAAAACAACCAAACGGAGATTACAGTTTATTCCTTAATTCACCCAATCCTGTCAGTTTAAGAGGAGTAGACGATAAGACCTCGTCTAACCGCTTCTTTGGCCAATCATCCCTAGAAGCAAATATCATTGAAAGTGAGCTTTCTGCTAAGGTTAATTTTGGAGCAAATGCTGATTTTGCCCAGCGCGATTTCTTTATTCCTCAATATGTCTTTTGGGATCAGGTAAATATGTCGCGTGGAAGTATAACTCATAACAAAAGGATTCAGACCACGCTGGAAGGTTACCTGACATTTAAAAAGGAAATCGACGAAAAGGTAAACCTGAATATTATGGCAGGAATGGGACAATATCTTGAGAATACATGGTATTCTATTATGTCGTTCCGGAATTTTAACGATGCATTCGAGACCAACGATGCTGCGGCTGGTGATATGTATTCCATGGGATCGAACAAGTTTCGGGAAAAGCGGCGCTCTTATTTTAGTCGTGCAATATTGGATATTCTTGACAAATATGTGCTTACTGCTTCTTTGCGTGCTGATGCTGTGGACAAATTTTACCCTGCCAATAAATATGGATATTTCCCGGGGATTTCTTTGGCCTGGAAGATAAAAAGCGAGAATTTTTTTCAACGCATAAAGTTTTTATATGATCTTAAACTTCGCGCCAGTTATGGGATTACAGGGCGTAATACGATAGGATCAACAGCTTATGCCACGTACAGTACGAGTTCCCGTGGTCAGATTATTGATTTCAATAGTGGCGGCACCGTTGAGGTACCGTTCTATTTGTCGGGACTCGATTACCCCAATTTGAAGTGGGAGAAGACAAGAATGTGGAACGGCGGCCTTGATTTTGCTTTTTTCGAAAATCGCATCAGCGGATCGTTCGACACTTATTTAAGAGACATCTCCGATTTATTGCAGTTTGTAGATGGTCCGCCCCTGGCGTTTTATAGTCAGTATCCTGTAAACGGTGGTGTTCAGCGCGGAAATGGTTTTGAATTTAATTTGAAGACGAAAATAATTACCGGTAAAGACTGGAGATGGGATATAAATTTTAATATTTCTCACAATAAGGAGTTCTGGAAGGAATGTTTTGCAGGCACAACTTTAGCTCAATATCAGAAACCGCATGATCCCGTGAGAGCATGGTACTATTTTGAAACGAAAGGAATTCTCCAGATTGGTCAGCAAGTACCTGCTTCGCAACCTGCTCTTGCTTCCTATCCGGGCTGTCCAATCTTTGTGGATCAAAATCATGATGGCGTTATTGATTACAAAGATGTTAAAATGAAAGATCAGGATCCGAAAGCATATTATGGATTCACGAGTATTCTCACATATAAAAAGTTTGATTTTACCGCTGCATTTTACGGTCAGACCGGATTTTACAAGCTGGTTCCGCAACTTGACTGGACTAACCCCCGAAATTTAGTGAATGGCTCATCTAATGGAATTACTCAGATGAAGGGACAGGTCTGGACATTTGATAATCCTAAAGGCACTATTCCGGGATTGCTGTATGACGAATTTGCACTTGGATTGCCTGTCAGTTCTGATGTGAATTATTCAAGGGCAGGATTCCTGCGTTGTCAGAATCTTACAATCGGATATACATTTAATTCGGTAAAGGCCCGTAAATTTTTCAGCGATTTGCGGCTTTTCATCGATGTTCAGAATGCCTTTATTATAACGAAGTATAAAGGTTTTGATCCTGAAGTCGATTCTTATACAACT
>DATBXH010000148.1:0-2372 GCA_036514375.1 Bacteroidales bacterium
TAGTTCCTTTTATGGAACGTTTTTCGAACTCAACCCGCGAAGTTGCTCAGGATGGACGGCGTGGAGCACTCATGCTTTCAATCTCAATTAAACACCCCGATGCTGAAAAATTTATCGATGCTAAGCTCGAAGCGGGAAAAGTTACCGGAGCTAATGTATCTGTAAAGATCGATAACGAATTTATGACTGCTGTTGTAAACAACACCCCTTATGTTCAACAGTATCCTGTTAATTCCCCTAATCCTACTTATTCAAAAGAAATTAATGCCCGCCAGCTTTGGAATAAAATTATTCACAATGCCTGGAAATCAGCAGAACCCGGTATTCTTTTCTGGGATACCATTATTAACGAATCTGTAGCCGACAGTTATGCCCAGTATGGTTTCCGCACGATATCTACTAATCCCTGCGGTGAAATACCTTTATGCCCGTATGACAGCTGTCGTCTTATCGCGATTAATCTTTACAGTTATGTAGAAAGCCCGTTTACCCCACAGGCAAAATTCAATTTTGACCTCTTTAAGAAACATGCCGGATATGCACAGCGCATTATGGATGATATTATTGATCTTGAACTCGAAAAAATTGATGCCATACTTCTAAAAGTTGCAGAAGATCCGGAGGATGTCGAAGTAAAACGTGTTGAACGTCGTCTTTGGGAAAATATTCGTGTAAAAGCTGAAGAAGGACGCCGTACTGGTATTGGTATTACAGCTGAAGGTGACATGCTTGCTGCTCTTGGATTACAATATGGAAGCGAAGATGCCATTGATTTCTCCATCGAGGTACACAAAACATTGGCCCTCGAGGCATATCGCTCCTCTGTGAACCTGGCTAAAGAACGTAGCCCCTTCCCCATTTACGATGCCATGCTCGAGCGTAACAATCCTTTTATAAATCGCATCAAAAATGAGGACGAACAGCTCTATCGTGATATGGTAAAATACGGACGTCGTAACATTGCTTTACTCACTGTCGCCCCAACTGGAACAACAAGTCTGATGACTCAGACAACTTCCGGCATAGAGCCAGTTTTTATGCCGTATTACAAACGTCGCCGTAAAGTAAATCCTAATGACACCAATGTAAAGGTCAGCTTTGTCGACGAAGTTGGCGATGCCTGGGAAGAATATAATGTATTTCATCATAAATTTATTACGTGGCTTGAGGTTAATGGATACAATACTGAAGAAGTCACCAAATATACTGACAATCAGTTGCAGGATCTGATTAAAAAATCGCCTTATTACAAAGCCACATCCAATGATGTAGATTGGGTTAGCAAAGTACACATGCAGGGCGAAATTCAGAAATGGGTTGACCATTCCATCAGTGTGACCATAAACCTGCCTGAAACTGCTTCGGAGGAACTGGTAGACAAGCTTTATGTCACAGCATGGAAAAGCGGTTGCAAGGGTGTAACTGTTTACCGTGAGGGTTCCCGCTCGGGTGTTCTTATCTCAAATAAAAAAGAAGAAAAGAAACTTACCAGGGAAATGCAGGAGCCAATCAAACGGCCCAAAGTGCTTGATGCCGATGTTATCCGTTTCAAAAATGAAAACGAGGAATGGATTGCCTTCGTAGGAATGATGGATGATATTCCCTATGAGATTTTTACAGGTTTGAAGGATGAGGAAATGTTCCCCATCCCAAAATCGATCTCAAACGGAAAGATCATTAAAACCAAAGACGATGAAGGAAATACCCGCTATGACTTCCAGTACATCGATAAATATGGATATAAAAATACCCTTGGTGGCTTATCGCACATGTTCAATAAAGAATATTGGAACTATGCCCGCCTTATATCCGGCGTATTACGCTATGGTATGCCTATCGAAGATGTCGTAAATCTGGTATCTTCTTTAACGGTTGACAGTGATACGATCAATACCTGGAAGAATGGTGTTGTACGTGCCCTTAAGAAATATATTCCTGATGGTACCAAGGCTCCCAAAGGTAAATGTAGTGAATGTGGATCAGAGTCTCTTGTTTACGAAGAGGGTTGCCTTAAATGTACCAATTGTGGTAATTCAAAATGCGGCTGATCATACAATATTAAATATAAACGTCTTCGAATCCCGGTTAAAACCGGGATTTTTTTATGCTTTCAAATTAATAATTCATCTATAAAACTAAGCTATTCATCAAATAAAACAAACAGGTTAGTTTCCTATTTCGTAATCTAGGCACTCATAATTTTTGTATAGTACACAAAACAAATCAGATTTACCCTATAACTTAATATACAAAACCATGAAAAAGCCAATCGCCTATCTATCAGTGTTTACAATTTGTTTATTGTTATTATCATTTACTCTTTTGCAACAACCCAAGCCCAAGGTAAAGTGGGATGTACCGGCTGAATATGT
>DATBXH010000149.1:0-4557 GCA_036514375.1 Bacteroidales bacterium
GAGTCTATTCCTGCAGAGGCCTGGTTTTCGAATTCATTCAATTCGTACGCTGATTTTTTGAATTGTTTTCTTAACAACGAAAAGTTTACGATAAAATCGGCAGGAAAGGAGCAGCCGGTGTTTTTACCAGCTATATTTCAAAATGTCAGGGAGTTTGGGAATAGTGAATTGGCCGGTTCCATGTTAGCACGGGTTATGACTACAGAAGCGTTACCTCTCCTCAAATATCTTAAACCGGAAGATTTTGAGCAATTTATCAGGAAAAACAAGTATTATTCCGACGCCGAAATTTTACAAAGCGGGCCATATAGTTTGGAAGAATCATGGTCAATATCATTTTCGGAATATATACTTTCCAACGTTTGCGACTATGCAACCCAGTCCAATGCCAGCAATTTGAATGCCATCGGTCAGGTAATAGCACAATATGTAAATACTGAGGCTTATCAGGCCCTTCAAAAATATCACGACAAGGTAAGCGGCTCCAATTTCTTTCATCAATGGAATACGAACATTTACGAGCCGGTGGATACCGTATTACGAATTCGCAGATTAATCAAATCCTCTAATAACTAAAAATATGAATGTTTTAAGAGAACATGCAGAGCAGCAGTTTCAGGAAGAATTACAAGAGTTAAAGAAACAAGATTCGGGAGCAAAACCAGCTAATTGGCAATTATCTCCTCAAATGGTTGTAAAATACCTGATGGGGTGCAAGCTGAGTAATGGTTTCGTTGTATCTCCAAAATATATAGGTAACCAGCGATTAATGGAGATAGCTGTAGCTACGCTCACTACCGACAGGGCATTACTGTTATATGGTATTCCTGGGACAGCTAAGTCGTGGGTGTCGGAACATTTGGCGGCAGCTATAACCGGTGATTCTACTTTACTGATACAGGGAACTGCAGGAACCAGTGAAGAATCGATTCGCTATGGATGGAATTATGCCCGTTTGCTTGCTGAAGGGCCTAGTGAAAAGGCAATGGTTAGTACGCCGGTTATGAATGCAATGCAAAATGGAAAAATTGTTCGTATCGAAGAGTTGACGAGAATATCTGCTGATGTTCAGGATACATTAATCACGATCTTATCGGAGAAAACAATGCCTGTTCCTGAGCTAAACATGGAGATACAGGCAGTGAAAGGTTTTAATATTATTGCTACAGCCAATAACCGCGACAAAGGGGTAAATGAATTATCATCAGCATTGAAACGAAGATTCAATACGGTTATCCTGCCTGTTCCTGCTACGAGCGAAGAGGAAGTTAAAATAGTGCAGACCAGGGTGGAGAGTAATCTTAAGAGTTTGGAGCTGCCAGCCAGTATGCCATCGTTGCAGGATATTCAGCGGATTGTTAAAATATTCAGGGAATTGAGGAATGGTGTTAGCGAGGATGGCCGTACCAAGATTAAATCGCCTTCAAGCACCGTAAGTACGGCCGAGGCTATTTCTGTTGTGAATAATGGGTTAGCGCTTGCTGCTCATTTTGGTAATGGAAAATTAAATGCCCACGACCTTGCATCCGGCCTCATTGGAGCTATTGTAAAGGACCCTGTTCAGGATGCTGTGGTTTGGAAGGAATATCTCGAAAATATTATAAAACCCAGAGAGGAATGGAAAGATATTTACCGTGCCTGCAAAGAGATTAGTTAACTAAAACTCAATTCCTGGAAATCGAGATTTAATTTGTTCCCCAAATATACAATGGAAGCATGGATGAGCAGTTTCTGAATTTTATAAAACAGCAGGCAGAAAGCCACATTGAATTGGCTAGCCGGAGAGAAAAAGATGAGGCTAAAGCAAAAGATCAAATAAACCTGATTAGAAAATATGAGGAAATATTCCTGGGTAAGGCTTTGTTGGACGATTCGGATATATCCTTGCTAAAAAGAGGAGAATATTATTATTCCCAACGCTATTTCGAAACAGTTTTTAATTATCAATGGTCAGGTAAAGACTCGTGGCCAATTTCAAATCCCATCATTCAGAAGATAATTTGGCGGGAACATGTTACAAATGTCCATAATAGTTTAAGCCTTCTAAATAAAAGATATATTGCCGGCAAATTTACGTTAGATCCGGAACTTGATATAGATGCGTTTATTCAATTCCTGAATAAACACGATTTTAAAGAAGTGGAGATTATTTATCTTGTTTTTCAATATTCTTCAAGGGCTTTGTTCATGCAGACTAATGGTGATGATAAAGCCGAACAAAAGCTAACCAGGTTTGGAGAATACCTTTTTAGATTGATTCAGCCCGGGAAAAGTTTCTGGGGAATGAAAAAGGATACCAATTATAAGCAGATTGTCGATGCCATTCTCATAGAGAAAAGTTACAATAACAGTGAGAAAATATTTGAATGGATGTTATTTCTGTACGTATATTATCCGGGGATGCTGAATGATTGTTACTATCAGTATTTGTTTTATTCGGATTACCAAAAGAAAAAGCTCGTTAATCTTACTTGTGTTAATTTTTTAATTGAGAACGAGGCGGGTAAGTTGGATGGCATTCTTATAAAAGCGATGCAGGAAGTACCTGTCGAAAGAGGTGTAAAGTTTGGAATTTATCTTGCCCTAAACCAGAAATTAAACGGCAAGTATCATGATATGATCATAGAAATGGGCGAGGATTATCTGGTTAATTCATTTAAAAAGATTACCGGGGGCCATGTTTACTATTATGATGTTTCCACCAGCAACGGGCCATTGAGCATAGTGTATTCCAAATATCTAATTGCCTGTCATAAAGAAAAAGGAAAAGAAAGGATTGAGAAATTTTTGAAGGAAGCGGATTTTATTTATCCCCATTATTTGAAGTTTTTGGATGAGCAATATGGCTATGGCTGTTTGCCATATTTAATTGACGCATTGTTTAAGGACTCTGAAAAAAGCGATTATTTTACCACCATCTTTTCCATTCTCAACAAGTATGATTTTAGGCCATACCTTACCCGGATTATTGAGTTTATAACCCAGGTGGCTTCAGGCAAAACAAGGGAACAGGCGGCGGTATTACTTGCAAAATACCCCGATGATATTATGCCTGTAGCAACAAATCTTGTAACAGAAAAGACAGTAAATCAGCGTATAGCCGGAGCTCTTATTCTTTCGGAAGTCAATACCGAAAAGGCCAATATCATACTGAGCGAAGCCGTAGATCTTGAAATTAATGACGACACCCGTGATATCATGCTGGAGGCTCTTGCCGAGAAACGGTTTGCTCAACCATATACTTTGAAAATGGTAAAGGATATGATTGCCAAAGCAGAGGCAAGAAAAAAACTATCGCGTTGGAACGAGAAATGGATGGAAGAAGAAAAGCTTCCCAGGTTATATTGGAGTGATGGGAAAAAGGAACTCTCAATAACCGAAGTCCGATATTTGCTTTATCGGATGAAACGGGCGCAGGGTCTTAATTCCGATATTGAAGCAAAGCAACTGCTACATCATATCGACCGCGATTTGAGTAATAAATTTGCAAAGGCTATGCTGGTAGCTTTTCAGGATAGTAATTCCGATCCAAAGCTAAAGTATTACCTTACTATTGCCGGCCTACTGGGCGATGATGACATAATGCATAGCCTGAATACCCTGTTTAAAAAGAATATTACCGACAAACGCGTTAAGATGGCCGAATATGTTATCGGAGCCTTGGCCATGGTTGGAACCAATAAGGCTTTAAGACTTGTGGAGGTTATATACCGAAAGTTTGCCAACAAAAAGCCAGCGATAAGCAGTGCGGCAAAAGAAGCCCTGACTGCAGCAGCAAACGAACTGAATATTTCCATGGATGAACTGGCAGACCGGATTATTCCCAACTTTGATTTTGATGGGCTATATCGGAAATTTGAAGTGGATGGAGAAGAGTACAGGGCTTTCATTAATTCGGAATTTACCCTCAGCTTTTTAAACGAAGATAATAAAGTGAGAAAATCGATCCCGGCGAATACCCCTAAAGAACTTAAAGCCGAATTTAAGGAAATAGAGAAAGAAGTAAGGGATATTGTTAAATCGCAAAGCGGAAGACTGGAAAAATATATGCTTGAAGAAAGAAGGTGGCCTGTAAACGATTGGCAGAATTTCTTCTTTATGAATCCGGTTATGTTTGTATATGCCCTGAAACTTGTTTGGGGAGTTTTTGATAAGGATAATAACCTTTTGGATGTTTTTTATTGCTCGGAAGATACATCGCTTTATGACGTGAACGATGAAGAGGTAATGCTTAATGAAGATCAGTTTATTGGAATCATTCATCCGGTTTACCTTTCGCCGGAAAAATTAAAGTTATGGTATGATAAAGTTTACAACATGCAGCTTATAACTATTTTTCCTCAATTTGAACGCAGTATAATTGCCGTTGAGGAGAGTGAGAAAGAGCAAAGCTATTCCAAAATGTTCTACGGGAAGGGCGTTCCGAAAGGAGCAGATTTTGTAAATACGTTTATGGTTAAAAAGAACTGGATAAAAAGTACAGGCGATGGAGGATATTCGGAATTTACAAAATGGTATAGAGATGAAATAAGGGCTTATGCTAATATTGAAGGTCCG
>DATBXH010000150.1:0-5644 GCA_036514375.1 Bacteroidales bacterium
CGGAATTAAAGCATACGCTGATCGCTTTTTTAACGGCCCGCTCGGAAGATTATTCTCAGATTGCAGGTTTCTCAGCCGGTGCCGACGACTTTATTGCGAAACCGGTAAAACCCAAAGTGCTGATTAGCCGTCTCAATGCGATGCTGAGGAGAACATTGCAGGGCCAGTTGTCCGGCGAAATAAGTGAGATTCCTAAAAAGCAATTTGGCAATCTGATTATTGATTACGAAAAATACCTCGTTTCCATTGACGGCACGGATGTTTATCTCCCCAGAAAAGAATTCGTTTTGCTTCAGTTACTATCCTCCCGTCCCTCAAAAGTATTTACCCGCGAAGAGATTTTTGACCACATCTGGGGCAATGAGACGTTTGTTGGCGATCGCACCATCGATGTATACATCCGCAAACTCCGTGAGAAACTGGGCGAGGATAGAATTAAGACAATTAAAGGGGTAGGGTATAGGTTTGAATAGAAATTCAGTGCTTCGTAAATAGCGCTCTGTGCTCAGTGTTTGAATTGAACCCTAAGTCCAACCAACTAATAACTAAGAACTAAGCACTTATATCTATTGCCTTGATGTAATTTTTTTGCTAAAATCAACAGAAATGATTTACTTCGCTTGTGAGAAAACAAAAGGAACTACTAACTTCCTTTGCTACATTACTAAAGTAATTTGGGCTGCCTCTAAGGGCGGCCCTTTTTGTGTTTCCCCGGTTTGTGGAAATATACCACAAGAATAAATCCTGAGTCATTTCATTTCTTAATTATTTAAGACGGATTTAATTGTCATGTTATATTCAATGAGTTTTTTTGTATGGTAAAGCAGAAAAGTTTTTGTGTTATTTACTATAGTTCGTCATGCTCATGAAAAACCTGAAATAATGATTATGAAACAGATTAGTGTTGACTTTTTACCGATTTTAGTGTTTGTTCTCTTTATGGTTATTGCCATATTCAGTCGCGATAAAAATGAGCGATTGCACCGATCAGGCCATAATGCCTGACACGCTTCGTGATAACTATTGCGATTGTTATTACGAAAACAGTAATTTTCTAGCCTTTTCCTTTCAATTATTATTACTCTTTTTTTAATTTTGGTAGGTTTTTTGCGTATACGTAACAGGTAAATAACTTTCAACTGAGTTCTTTCCTTTTCAGAGTGCTCATACCGCGATCAATTCAGGCTTTACGTATCCTCCGGTTCATTTCAGAAATCTAAAGAACTTATTTCGGTAAGTTTATTTATCATTAAATTATCTTGAATTTCAATATATAAACGTTTGTGTCATGAACAAAATTAGAAGAAGAAGGCCTTTAAGCAAAACTGTTGTTAATACCGAGGATATTGTAGAGAATTCATTTTGGCAGGCTATCGAGCGTGTGGGGCTGTTAACTTCGAAGGAATACATTAGCTACATGAAGGGATGGCCTATTTGGTTCGCCTTTGAAACACTATGTAATAAACTGATGCCTTATGCCAAGGAGAAAGAAATTCGAAGAAAGGTTGATGAGTCATTTTCCGTTTTTCGGAAAAGTCTGGAAACATATTGCAAAATGCACAAATTAAGAAGGGATATCCGGTCGTTTTTGATGCATCCCGAAAATATCAGGATATACAGCAGGACTGCCTGATAATTCCTGATTAAAATTTGAAAAACTGCAAGCAAAGGATTTTAAAGGAAAGAAGAACAATCGGTATGCTTACAGGCGAATGAGCTTTCTCTGGGGTAACGATTGTTTGTTCCTGATGAACAAAAATTACCCGGATAACGTTATAGGAAAGAAATGGGCAATAGAAGTTTTGAGATATTGTTGATAAACAATGAAAAAAGAAAATGCGGAACACAATTTTTTGATATCGGTTCCGTTTCCAATCAAACCAGTTATTTATGAAGTTTTCTGATCAATGTTGGTATGAGTTAACGATCAGAAAAGAAATGTAGAATTCTGCGTTAGGCGGTTAAACTGCTTTTTCATGTAGATTTTATGTGTATTAATTGACTACCTGTATTCAAATTGAATTTGGTTTTGACTGTCTGATATATCAATTTGTAGAAGGTTGGATAGTATTAACACTAATTTTAGTATTATGAATCGAACAATCAATTTAAAAAACCCAATGTTGCATGGACCACTATCCATGCGTGATGAATCAGTCCGTAAAAAAAGAAATTTTGTGAGGAGTAGCAAACTTGGCGTTATCCTTGTTATTTTGACAGGGATGTTTGCCTGGCAGTGCAGCAAAATGGCAAATTCGAATACTCCTCAATCAACTTCTTCTCTGAAAGCGACTATAAATACGAGCGCCCAAAACCTGAGCGATGCCGTAACAGCCATTTCACAAACTTACGGTTACAAAGTATTAAGTCTTAACGAAAACAGTACATTAAAATCGACGCTGGCTCCGGTTACGTTTCAGGACAGCATTACCCTGGCCAAGATAAAAGGAGTATACGAGTATCAACCGTCGAGTTACAGACATTGGTGCTTCGCTTGTTTTGACCGGCTTTTTAAAAGAACGGGAGATAGTAATGATCTGATTGTGAAAATGCCGTCGGTCAAAGTATTTTATCCGGCTAAGTTTCGTATGGTTACCCAGAGCGATTCTGCGCTTAAGAATAACCTGGTAATTGATGCTTCGGATTATCATTATTATTTTTCGATGGGCATGCTTTGGGACTATAAACTGGCTGCTAACGTTACACTCAACGATACTGCTATCGGTAATATAGGTATTCAGTCTTCCAGGAGCTCCCATTCAACCTATGGCTATTCATCGAGTTATGGTTTCCCTAACGGATATGGTATTTCCGTAAATGTAAAATCGGGCGACACCGCAACATCGAGTATTGCACTTACAGGAAGTAGCGGAGCACTGCTGAAAGAAACTGTGAACAGGTTTAAACCGGATAGTGTGCATTTCAGAAGACAGGAATATATTCTTGATATTGGAAATATTGAGTTTAAGAAAATGTCGGGTGTCGACAGCTTTATGATCTATGTGAGCGGAGTTCTCCAGACACATGCTAAGGTTCAGGTTGTGGATACTACAGAAGCTGCTGAATCTATTTGTGACGGACGCGATCTGAAGATTACTTTTGATGACGGAACAACAACAACGCTTTCGGCGCTTCTTGGCCCATCGTTGACGGTGCTTAAGAGCCTCGTTGTGAATTTACAGAACGTCTTTTTTGCTACCAATGTTGTTGATTACATAGCATTTAATATTTTCAGGAATCAGCAAACTACGATGGCAGTTTCAACCGTATCGTCCAATATGTCTTCTTCATCGGGTAACTCACAACGATACTGACCAGGCCATTGATCTTGAACTCAGGCGTGGTGGAATAATGTGATGCAATTGTGTTGATGATTAAATAGTGGACGAATTGATTTTACATCAATTCGTCCTTTTTTTGTCCTTTGGTTTTATGTTACAGACAAGGAAACTGTGAAAGCAAATTCGTCGTATCAGGAATTACAGCAAACTTTATGTGGTACAAAGTTGTTTAATAAATAGCTATAGAAGAGCCTCAGATGTGCCTTCCCAAGCTTCTAATGCTGCGGATGTTTTGTTTTAAACTATACGATTATGAAAAGTTTGGATGTTGACATTCTTCCGGTAGTGGTTCTGGTTGTTTTTTTGATTATCAGTATTTTTAGCGGTCATAAAAACGCAAAGACGACAAAATCGGAGCATGTTGGTTAATACAATTCAGAATATGTCCTTGCTATCGGGGTTGTTGGATGTTAAAAATCTGACAGAGAATATTCGTGGTCTTTAGTTTTAACGAATATTCGTTAAGTTATCTAATTTCTTTTGTTCCCTTTATTTTATCTTGTTCTTAATAATTTTCTTCTTCTATTTCAAAAAATGCACGAGGTCTGAAACATGCCGGACACTTATCCAGTGCATTGGGACCTTCGTGAACATATCCGCAATTGGAACATACCCAACGGACAGTACCTTCACGCTGAAATACGGTTCCCTGTTCTAAATTTTTAATCAGTTTTCTGAATCTTCTCTCATGTTCAGCCTCCACTCTCGAAATCATTTTAAATGCAACTACAATTTCTCCAAAGCCTTCGGCCTTTGCAATTTCGCTGTATTCCGGATAAAGTACCGACCATTCTTCATATTCCCCGCGTGCGGCAGCTTCCAGGTTTTCAACTGTGGAGCCTATTTTTCCTGCCTGAAATGTTGCGGTTATTTTAACATCGCCTCCTTCCAGAAAATTAAAAAAATGCCTGGCATGTTGTTTCTCCTGATCAGCGGTTTTCTGAAAGATTCCTGATATTTGCTGATATCCTTCATCTTTAGCTGCTTTTGCAAAGAATTCATAACGGTTTCTGGTTTGCGATTCCCCTGCAAAAGCTTTTAACAGGTTTTGCTCAGTACGTGTACCTTTTAAACTTTTTTCCATGGAAATTAGTCGTTTTGTTTGGTTAAGGCGATTCTCGTCTAAAGATAATGCAAAATTATCTCAAAGCATTTTAACAGGATTGATTTTTAATAATATGCTTTTGTTCACCTTTGATAATAATTATTTGCGAAACCTTAGGAATACGTGGAATAACCAATCAAACAGTTTATCGGTGAAAGTGCTCTATTATATTGATTATAACAGTCTCAGGAAGAGGAAAAGATAGAACTAAATCGATTTTTCCTTTAATCTCTCGGGTAGTGTGACGGAAGGATTGGAAATTTTAAGGGGAATCATGGAAATGAATAGGAGAGAGATAGAAGTCAAAAGGCGTTCGATGGAAATTGTAAGGCAAGAGATGGAAACAAAAAGGAGAAAGATGGAAGCTTAAAGGGGAGAGTTAGAAACGTTAAGGGGGAACATAGAAACTTAAAGGGGAGACTTAGAAATTGTAAGGGGAGAGTTAGAAACTTGAAGGGGAAACATGGAAACGTTAAGGGGAAAGATGGAAATTGTAAGGAAAGACATGGAAAAGGTTAGGGGAAAGTTGGAAACCTGAAGGAAAATGCTGTTTATTAAGTTCCTCTCAATAAAGAATAGGCGAACAGATAAAATTAGGAATCTTCATGTTTAATTTTTTAAAAATTTGCTTGTATAGGTTGAAAATGAAAACTACTTTTGCGACGTAATCATTAATTACTGGAAATGGACGACGGCCCGGCGATAATACATCAATGTTCCTGATATAGGGGGATGGATTATTCCGTCGAAACACTTCCTTCTATATCGTAAAAAAGAAGGAGGTGAATTATGACTTCTCTCACAACATTCTACTTTAGTAGACTTCTTGGATGCAAAGTACTTGATTCAAATCAGAAAGTCATTGGAAAAGTAAAAGACTTATTGATCGAATCAGCCACGAACCATCATGATACTCAAAATTCTTCCGGTCGCCCCCGGATTATTGGAGTCAAAATAAAAAGGGGCAGTACTACACAGATTTACGATTTTGCTTTTTTTGAAATAGTAAAGGAAGGCCGGAAAATCACCATTATATGTAACGAGCTTGTTGTACTATCGTTGGGAGACGTAGTACGTGGCATTTTTATGGCCGATATCATCCTGGATAAACAGATCGTAGACCTGAACGGCAGAAAACTTGTTCGTGTAAACGATATCCGTATTGTTTCCATTGCCCAGGGAACATTTGCCATTGCTG
>DATBXH010000151.1:0-2066 GCA_036514375.1 Bacteroidales bacterium
AAACCATTTTTCTTATAAGAGTAATCACATTTCTTATAAGAAAAACTTCATTTCTTATTAGCGAAATCATTTTTCTTATAAGAAAAGTCACATTTCTTATTTACTTTTTGGTTCTTCTTATTAGAAAAATGTTTTTTGTTATTAGAAATTCCGTATTTCTAATCTACTTTTTGATTTTTCTAATCAGAAATTGGATTTTAAATTTTTCCGATCTTTTAAAATATTTAACATCGTTGACCGTCTATCCTAATGTGGAGACTTTTGTAAACAAATTAGAGACGTCGGTCATTCAGCAAAGTGCAGGAATGAATATACCCGAAATAATCAAGGAATATAGCAGCCGTTTGAAAGGCTTTATTCGTAAACGTGTTGATTCCACGGATGATGCCGACGATATTCTTCAGGAAGTTTTTTATCAGTTGGTTGAAATGGACCGATTAATGAAACCTGTAGATCAGATTACTGCCTGGTTGTATACCGTGGCAAGAAACCGGATCACTGATCTTTATCGGAAAAAGAAACCGGAATTGATGTCTGAGATTATTTCTGAAGACGAAGAAGAAAGCTTTGTAGATGAAATTAGTTCATTGCTGTTCGACGAAGGTAGTACTCCCGAAACTGAATATCTACGCTCCATGGTTTGGACAGAGCTTGAGAAAGCATTGGAAGAACTTCCTCCGGAACAACGAATGGTTTTTGAACTGACCGAGATGCAGGGCATACCCTTCAAGGAAATTTCGCTGCAAACCGGAGAAGCAGTTAATACGCTAATTTCACGCAAAAGATATGCAGTACTGCACTTGCGGCAACGATTACAATCTTTATATGACGACTTGATAAACTTTTAATTTTTTAATATATGAAAACAATAGCAAGAAGAAGATGGTACTTTATTCCCCCTTTGGTTTTGGCAGCACTCGCTGCTTTCAGTTTGCTTAGCATGGTTTTGTGGAATGCGTTAATGCCCGGGATCTTTCGTTTACCTGAAATTAACTTTTGGCAGGCCGCCGGGTTAATAATTCTATCCAGACTTTTCTTTGGAGGAGGTCATTGGAATCGTGGAATGCATCATAACTGGAGAAACCGGATGCGCGAGAAATGGGAGAAAATGACCCCTGAAGAACGTGAACAATTTAGACGTCAGTGGCCGCATCATTCGCATGGCTGGGATGGTTGCTGGGGCGAAAACAGATTTCAGGAGAAAAAAGAAGATCAAACAGTTTGACCTTTAGTTTCAAATAACATGGAAGTGCTGGTTTTTAAAACAAATATCTATCAAAAGCAGGATATCGAAAAGGTAAGACCATTTTTTAATGACTATCGCGATATTTTAAAATGGCACGTAGATATTGATGATGAAGATTGCGTTTTACGCATTGAGGCACAAGAAAATATAGTAGGTAAAATTCAAAACCTGGTTCAGGATGCAGGTTATTGGTGCGCTGAGCTACAATAGCTTAAAGTAAATTTAGCTATAGCTCCTCTGCCTTAAAAACTTTTACTACTGAAGTTTGTTCTACTAAAACCAGGTAAGTGATGCTTTCAACACTTATCTGGTTGTTCAATTTTAACAATTCCACAAATGATACTTTATTAAATGCTAAAACTATGAACAAAGTTATTTTAGTTACAGGGTCGAGCAGTGGATTTGGTAAATTGATGTCGCAGTCGTTAGCTATGGCTGGGCATACTGTTTATGCATCAATGAGAGATCTGACGACCCGGAACGCAGAGAATGCTTCTCTGTTGCAGCATTGGGCTATTGAAAACAGGTGCGACTTAAAGGTAATTGATCTTGATGTTACTGTGCCCGGCAGTATTGAAAAGGCAGTCACCGAGATTTATTCCAAACAGGGAGGAATAGATGTCCTGATTAATAATGCGGGTCATGGCAGCATGGGTATTACTGAGGATTATACCGATGAACTTGTCAGGAGACAGTTTGAAACAAATGTGTTCGGCGTTTTCAATACAACCAAAGCTGTAATCCCAGTAATGAAGGAAGCTAAAGACGGTTTAATCATCACCATTTCCAGCGGACTGGGACGCATTGTAATACCTTCCTT
>DATBXH010000152.1:0-7290 GCA_036514375.1 Bacteroidales bacterium
AAAGTTGGGAAAAGACTCCGGGTTTCATTGCAAATGATTTAAGGGTGAAGCGAAAAGTAAAAAATATTTTGCAACTATGCAAGGTTTACGACCTTGTAGAAGAGACTTATGATCCTTTTTTCTACAATTTTGCAAGGTCCACAACCTTATTGAATGTTCCGGGTTTTTCAATTGAGAGAGCGAATTACCAGGTGATGTTTTTCTAACTTTTATTATCGCGGCCTGGGGGATGTCATATTTTTTAAGGTAAATTCACTTAGCCAGGAGACAGCGTTTTCTAAAGAAAACGCAATACCTTGTAGAGGTACCACAGTTGTAGCAAGTTAAATAGCAACGATTTTGACGTATCAACCTTGTATAGGTTGCACAGTAAAATACATCTACTCAAAAAATTAAATAAATATTTTCTAACTATGCAAGGTCTACAACCTTGTAGAAGAAGCTTATAATCCCTTTTTTCTACAATTATGCAAGGTCTACGACCTTGGTTGAATTTCTCAGGTGTCTTACAATCGAAAGATTGAATTACCATGTATAGTCAGGAGACTAAGGACTAATAGACAATAATTCATAACTCATAATTCAGAATTCCTTTTTCGCTGCTACTACCTGTTGTTACTTTTTCTCATGGTCTGTGGACCGTTGACCATGGACTGTGGACTATCGACTAAAGTCTCTCACACCTTCTCCAATTCTACTTCTATCTTTGCTGTTTCGGCATGACTGATGGCTATGATCAACACTTTTGTCTGATAACCGGTTTTTACGATCTCCACCCTGTACATACCTTCCGGCAGACTGGCCACTTTAAAGCCTCCCTGTTTTGCACTTTTTTTAATAAGTATGGGTTTTTCGCTACCTGCAGCACCATCATCTGTTAAAACGTTATTCGGCGTTTTGTCGATACGATAGAACAGGATACGGGCGCCTTTTACCGGAGCGGTTCCGCCTGCTTCGGTTATCCTTCCCATTGCGATTAGCTGCCGGGTTGGCAGGCTGACAATCTTCCTTGCTTTTTTATAGGCTGTGTAAATTGCAGGATCGCTTTCGCGAATCACTTTCGCCAGGGTATCCATCTCCTTCAGCAGTGCCTGGTTGGTTTTGATCAGTTGCACAATGCTCTTTCCTGATGCTTCTTTCTGATTAATACTTTGGCGCGTGGCCGGAATGGATTTTCTTAATTCGTCCAGCACCTCCCTGAACTGGTCGAGCATGGGTTGCGTTACTTTATAGGCAGTAAGGGAGTCAATCAGAACAGTAGCTGATTTTAAAATCACCTCTCCGCGCGAAACCAGGTTTTGGTAAGAGCTTCGTACCAGGTCGGTTTTCGTAAAATTTACCTCGCTCATTAAAGTTTGATCCGCCACAGCCAAGGCATAAGCTGTTAGCTTCGATGAAACGGAATATGCTATGTCGATTAGTTTCCGGCGGACTTGTTTTAGTTTTTTAGAAGGACCTGAATTGTCGGTGTTGCGCTCCTTATTGAGCTGGAATAGTTGTTTCAGGTTAACCCCGAACGTATTGTACCTTTCCTTAAAACCCGGAATCACGGTAAAAACATCCAAATTTGCGTCTACCTGGTCACTCACTGTCTGGAACATGTTAAATTGCTCCGCCTGAACCTTTGTTGCCATCTTGTAATGTTTTAATGGTTTAACGTAAGAAGGCTTTGGTCATAATTCATCAAATTTCTCGTACCCCTGCATTCCATGTTTTGAACTTCTGATGCATTGTTTGCACCCCTGATCGAAATGCTTAAACTTCTGATATCATGTTTTCGGTTTACATACGATTGTTTGTATCTCTGAAATCATTGTTTATGAATCCTGCATTATTGTTTTTGCCTCTGATACCGATGTTTTTACCTCTGATGCATTGTATCACATCTCTTATCGCATTGTTTTACGATCTGATGCAATATTACAACCTCTCAGTCCGAAAATTCCGGACTGAAAAATAATTTTGAAGAAATTAACAGGAAAGATGGAGTGAATGGTTAAGTGTTGAAGAAATGGAAACGCGTTTATTCCCTAATCCCTGGGAATGTTTCACTAAGAAGTGAATGCTAGTGATGATGAAACCTCAAAGGTAGTGGCTGGATCTAACGTAACGCAATCCTTATTTCTATAATTTTTTCAGTGCACCTATTGTTACTATTATTTCATCAGTTCATTCGGAAAAACAATAGTGCTTTCGTTGCCATCTTTTCCTATGGCTGCAACACCGAAGAAATAATTGTCAATTATAATATTCTCAAGGCAATAGGTATTTACTTTTCCTACAAATCTCGAGTATTGCCATTGAGGAGCAATAGTTTCGCGCCAGTATATTTTATAACCGATACAATTTGGATCATCAATTGCGTCCCATGCAAGGGTTGTGGAAGGAGACACTGCTCCACCGATTTTTACATGAGTGGGTGAAAGGGGTGCCCAGGCCAAACCTGCCAGGCTAATAGCATTTATGGAAGTAATCTTGGACGCATAGCCAAAGTTTACTCCGGAAACTACATCTCCGTAATTAATTCCATTTTCGATTCTTATATCCTGATGTTGACGGTTATAGTTTTCATTGGCTTCCATAATTCTAACTCCGGCATAACCGGCATCATTAAAGGGCTTATGATGACCACCTCGTCCAAAACGATCCAGACGGTATATCATCATAGGTTTCATTTCGGGCATATAAACCTCGGTCATTTTGCATACATACCTTGCCAGCTGTCTCGATATTCCGTCAACTTCACCTCCCATATATCTTCTGCGATTTCGTTCTGCTTCAGTTTCGGTGGGAGGTACCGGCTCCGAAAATATCCTGAAACTTCGATTATCAATGGTTCCATCAATCCCTTCAATATTGCCTATCATATCATTATTAAGGATTCCTATCATGTGCCATCCTTTTTCTTTTACGTATGCAGCAAAACCCTCTCCGCCGAACAGACCCTGCTCTTCGCCGGATAGTGCCGCATAAATTATACTGTTATTAAATTGATATTTTGATAGAATACGTGCTGCTTCAAGCACTCCGGCCAAACCCGATGCGTTATCGTTTGCCCCCGGGGCGTCTATTTCAGCATTGTTTACGTCCGAGGCACGGGAATCAATATCGCCCGATACAATGATATAATTGTGTGACTTGCCACGTTGTATTGCTATGACATTTTTAACCCACACATCGCGAAGAATACGTTTATTTTCACCTTTTTTAACCAGATTATTCTGGTAAAATACTTCGAGGCCTCCATTGGATTGTGCGGAAATACTGTCGAACCTTTGCTTAATCCATCTGGTGGCAGCACCAATGCCTCTGCTATTTGAGATTGTATCGGAAAATGTATTCCGTGTGCCAAAGTTTGCCAGGGTTATAACATCTTTCCTGATTCGATCGGACGAAACCTGCTGAATTATATCGTACATTCTCAGATCGACAGATGGAGGAACTTCCTTATTGGATTGTGTGAAACAAGGAATAAAGGAACAGTTCAATAGAACTATCAGTAATATGATTTGTATTTTCATGATCTTTTTTGCTTAATGAGAGCCTGTCTAAATTTAAGAATTGTTTTAGAAAAATGATAATGTCGTTTCTAACCTATAGCAGAGGATTATGATTATGAAATTTTACTTGCAGGCAAAATGCTCGTTTTTATGTTGGAAATAGTGACCTTGTTAGCAGTTTAACCACAAGGCGGAAAGCCAAGTTTCCAGACATCGTCCCAAATGATATATCCTTCATATCCGGCAATACGAAGATGTATCCATGAATTATTATTGTACCGTAATCCTTCGAAAAATTTAATGGTCATACCTTTCTTAAGTTGCATTATTTTTACCGGCGAGAGCGTATCAGTTTTGGTGTATAAATTAATAACATCGTTACCATCTTCTTCAGATATTTCGTTTATAGTAGAATAATTTGCATCCCCAACATGCAAAGGTATCTTGTCAGATACTACTTCGTGGCTATATTGATCTTGTAATATTCCTTCTCTTTCAACAGGTACGTATCCAAGTGTATTAAATCCGCAACTACCGGTAAAATGCATAAACTCAAGATAGGGTTTACATTGAATACAATCCGTATAGTTTAACGCAGGAACTCCGGAAGTCAAATCGTCCCCGGATTTAACCCATTTGATATTAAAATATGAATCGTCCGAAATTTTATCTAAAACACGTATAACGCCAGTATAAGGAACCAGGTAACCTAAACTGTTAAATCCAAATATCTGAACATCCTCTCCGCAAGTTCCACAACTTGGATAAATTGTATAAGTAACAAGTAGGACAATCCCAATTCCATTTAAGGAAATTGTATTTGCAGAAATGTCTAATTCTCCATCCTGATTTCCAGGATAGTTCTTTTTATATAGAATTGATCCGTTAGTATCTTTTATCGTAATAGAAACATCTGTTTCGTTCCAACCATGATCCTGACTTTTTTTGAATATTGCCCTGTCTATCGTAACATTAATTTTACGAATTTTATTCGTTCCAATATTGAAATCTCCAATATTTCTATGTTTTATGACCGGCCAAACGGTATCAGCCTGGGAAAATATTTCACATTCAATTAATGTGAGTGATAGCAGTAGTAGTAATATTATTTTTTTCATTTCAGGAATGATTAGGTAGTGTCATGTTTAATGCCTGTTTAAATTTTTGAAAAGCAACCGCAGAGGCCGCTAAGAATTTTCGCAAAGGTTCGCAATGGTTTAATTATGGCATTCCCTTTGCGCTCATTACGAATTCTTCGGGAACTTTGCGGTTAAAGTGGATTGCTTCGATTTTCCATATTTTATAATGCTTTTTTTATTTTTTAAACAGACTCTTAATCATCCATAAACTTATCCGAGTTACAAATTATCCTTTCTGAAACTTGTAAATCGTAATTTCCGTCGCTCATTTTATTGTTAAAGTAATATTTTTTAAATGTTTTGCAGGTACAATTGCCTTTCACATACTTTAAGTAAATGAATCTTGGGCCTTTTTCCCAATTGCCGGCTCCCCAATCAACCTAAGTAAACCCATTCTTAATTAGTAAAGACTTAATGATTGTTTGATCATTTTGTAGATTCGGCAAAGTTTCTAATGTTGGGTATAATCCAAGTATTTCAATGGAGCAAGTATCACAAAAATTCCAGGAAATGTGTTTTAGATCTTTTATATTATTTGCTTTGATAATCTTAGTCCGTATGGAATCATTATAATTCTGTCCGTGAACCCCCAGATTTAATACGACTAATAATGTTAAGACCAAAGAATAAGCTTTCATAAGTGTTTTTAAATTGAGTTTCCAGGATTCGGTTTAATCTTTTGAATTTCTTTCCGCCAATTCCTTTTTTCAACAATCCTCACATTTTCTAAGTCTTTAATACTTTTTAAGTACTTTTCTAAGTAAAACAATTCATTATCATTTAAATTCCCTTTAAATTCTTTAATGTAAATAGCATTGCCATAGTTTTCTCTTACCTTATGCGGAGTATCGTCAACCATTAGGGTTTTTTCCAATCGAAATCCTAATGATTTTACCTTTTTTAATCTTTTAATGTATTGAAATTCTGAAAAATCTTCATAATTGTATTGGTCAACATTAATCACTCGTTTATAAGTAGCTTTAGTCTGTCCCCAAACAAATTCAAATTTAAATCCTAAGGGAGCAATTTCAGAAATCATTCTATCAATATAGTTTTCAGAGGCCGTAGACCATAAAGCTAAATAAAAATCTTGGCTCAAATTGCTTAAAAAATCTGTTACGTATGGCCGTTTGTAAACATTATAATCGAATACCATAAAATCCGGCGAATATCCAATATCTTCTTTCGTTGCATGAATCAATGTTTCATCCAAATCAAGTATCAATAATATTTTATTCTTATCAATCTGCAAGTTTTTCATTTTTAGTTTTGCCGACAATGTAACGTGTTATTTTTATTATGTTCTATCAGGATAATAATCCGTGCAAACATTAAATCCATCGTTACAATATGCTTTGAAATAAAATTTAGTCCCTTTATCGATTGATTTTAAAACAGGATTAATACTTTTTGGTATAAAAAAGTTTATAACATTACCTTTGATAGAAACGTAATCTTTTAGAGAAGCTATATTTAAATAACCATCTGCATCACATAACCATATGTCCTGTTGAGTGCCACTAAGAATTCCTTTCGTTACATACTGATTATTTGTAGATTTAAAACTCATAATTGAAATGGAAATATCTCCGGTTGACAAAGAATCTGAATTATCTAAGTCAAAATAAATTGACCATTCATAGTTTAGCGCATTCATATATAATGCCGTCTGAGAAAATGTCACGCTGTCAGGAATATTAAGCAACCCGATACTAATATTAATCTTTATGTCTGTTATGTTTACTGATAAATTATTCAAATCGATAAATGACTTTTCCGTATCATTAACTTTATCAATATAAAATCCGCCATTTTGCTCAGCATTGACATAATTACCTGATGGGTTAAAATTATATTCCTTCTCCTTTTTACAGGAGTAAAAAGAAATCAGCACGATCAAAATCATATTCAATCTTAGATTCAACATAATCTCACTTTTGTTTTTAAGTTACTATTGCATTACGCATAAGTTTTGTTAAGGAGTTTAGGAGCGCTTCACTATCACATTACACAAAACTTAAAATAGTAGCAAGGCCTTTGCAATTAGCTCTTCAAACCTAATAAAATAGTTCGATGTTGGACCCTGTATATTATTCATTGTTTTATACTAATTAAGAAAATTCCTACTATACAAAATAGCAGACCAAGTAACTTTAATCCTGTGATATGTTCCTTAAAAACGGTAAGGCCGATTAAAATTAATAAAATATTGGTTATTGATGATGAAAAGGGTGCCGCCAAGCTTAACTTCCATCCATTCCTGTAAATCAATAAAAAACCTATTTCAATTCCAACGATTGCTATGCCCAATAAATAGCTCGCATAGTTTGCATTTTTTAAGGAATCGATGAAATTTTCTTTTGAAGGCAGGATAACATATAAAATCAACGAAACTATAATTGCAACTGCATATGTTATAATCAATGAAACTGCCGGATTAACATTATTTGAAATTCCTTTTTGAAATATCTGATAAAATACCACAGAAATAATAGCAATGATCATTGATTGGTAAAACATAATTTCCTTTGAGTTTAAGTTTTTATGCATGGATAGAGTTTTTGATTTATTATTTTTCCTTTTGCAAATCAATAATCTGTCGATATACTTTTCTAGCTTCAGGAATCAATTCAAGTGCAGGAACCATTTTA
>DATBXH010000153.1:0-2341 GCA_036514375.1 Bacteroidales bacterium
CACGGATACTATTTCCCGGTTCAGGTTTGAGTCAGTTGTAACTACAGAGTATATGTATTCCATGATGATATCACCTACAAGGACAGACGTTTATTATTGCTGGTACTCCGAAAACCCAGATAATCTGGTAAACCTCACGGATGAAAAATATCAGACTTCATCCTACGATATTCAAAACCACACCGTTTGCTTCATCCCTACTGTTTATATGTATCCGGTTGATTATGTTGACTCTGTAACCAGGAAAGATTCACTGTTAAATGCATCCATAGCGAACCGGATAATCCGGGTAACGCGATACCGTATGAACAATGAATCATTCCAATATTATAAGGACATTAATTCATTGTTGTCCGCACAGGGAAAGATCTTTGATCCGACTGCCTATCAGTTTAAAGGGAATATTACCTGTATCAGCAACCCTCAAAAACTTGCTCTGGGACTGTTTGAAGCTTCTTCGGTAAGGACCAGTATTTACACTATCAAGCCAGGTTCAATAAAGGTTAACCAGATATCATCCTTTAATCTGCCTTCGCCATCCGGGTGCGTGGGTGTTATTTCATCATTGGAACCCCCTTCATCAGGTGGCCCGCCTGACTTTTGGGTTTATTAAATGTGCCATGAACAGATTAGTTTATTATTTAGTATCTTTTCAGTTTCTTATTATTACAGGTAATATAACAGGTCAGTCTGTAGTTTCCAGCGAACGGACTTTTCTTCGAACGGACAGAGATGTGTACATTGCCGGTGAGGAACTGTTTTTTACGTGTTACCGTTTCGATCCGTCCATCCAAAATAAGATGGAAGGAAGTCGGTTTGCATATTTTGTGTTACGGAATGAAAGGAATGTATTGATTCAAGGTATTTGTTTGAGACTGGATAGTGATAGGTTCTCCGGTAACATTTATCTTCCTGATACCTTAAGCACCGGATATTACCAACTGGTATCCTATACGAATTGTATGCGTAATGATGGCGAAAAATCCTTTTTTACTAAGGAAATACTTATTGCAAACCGTTTCGATAAAGATTTTGCAGGCTTATATCGAATTCCATCCGTTCCCGATACGGTAAACAGGGCTAAATTAATTAGTGATACGGACGCAAATCACTATATCAGTATAACACCGGAAAAGAGTGTATACGGTAAGCGCGATAAAATTAAGATTGCTCTTGATGCCTTCGGTTTGAAGAATAATGAAATCGCAACTTTTTCTGTGTCCGTTCGTGAACAAGTACCTGGTTTTACCACGAATACATTTACTTCTGATCCCTTCATTTCCAGTGCTACTTCAGATGTTAATCAAACATCTTGTAAATATCTGCCCGAAATAAAAGGAATTCTTCTGAAAGGAAAAGCATTAAACTCAGATACTGACCAACCTATACCAAACACTACGGTTTTTCTGTCAACACCCGACACCGTGGCTAACCTGCAGTTTACCAGGACCGCTCAGGATGGAACCTTCCAATTCCTGCTCAATGATTATTACAATAACAGGAATCTCGTTCTGACATTGCCCGATGTTTCCAAAGGCAGGATTGAACTGGACGACAAATATCAACTTAACGAACCTTTTATTCCATCAGCAATATTCCCTGATTCGGCGTTTAAGGCCTATCTGGTAAAAAGCCAAAACATTGTCCAGGTGCAGAAAACGTATAAAACGGAATTGGCAAAGAAACTTGTGAATAATAAACCCGTGGAGGTCGACCCTCCTTTAGTTTACCCTCCTGTTAAAACACCGGTATACCCCGCTGATTTTGTCAGCTTACCGGATTTTGTCGAGATTTCGCGCGAGATATTGCCTTTGCTCAAAACAAGAAAACACGGAGGAAAATATGAGTGCTGGATGGTGGATTTAACAAGTTCGATGTTTTTTGATTCCGAACCACTCATATTTTTGGATGGCGTTCCGATTAACAATATAAATCAGATTATCGGCCTGGGTACCGAGAAAATAAATAAGATAGAATCCGTAGGTTCCGAAAGATATTATGGTAATCGTTATTTTGACGGGATTCTATCCGTATTTACCAAGAAGCAGGAAATCGCTAATATTGCTTGGCAAACACCCATGCTTACTATAAATTATGTTCAGCTTCAGCCATCATCGGTGTTTGTGGCACAAAAACATTCGTATACCGATAGAAGTCCTGATTTCCGTCAGACCCTATACTGGGAACCTTTGCTAAGCTTAAAAGCAAACGAGAAAAGATATATTGAATTTTCCGCATCTGATGATAAAGGTGAATTTGAAGTTACCGTGCAAGGTGTAACCAGCAGTGGAAGCTTTATAATAGTTACACATTCATTAAAAATTGGTTACAGTTCCAAATA
>DATBXH010000154.1:0-4579 GCA_036514375.1 Bacteroidales bacterium
TAAAAACGATCGAACATCAGGTAAAACGTTTATGGACTCCTGGAATGAAGCTGGTAGTAGTAACCTATTGCCAGACTCCCGAAGAACAAACCAGAGCGTATGATCTGATTCATCAAATTTGCCAATGAAAGCTATTGGCTTTTAGCCTTTAATCATGAACTGTTGCCAAAGCTAACATCTCATACCTAACATATCAATGAACGAAAAAATCGGAACTTACCGCTGGCGTATTGTAGCCTTATTGTTTTTTGCAACTACCATCAATTACATAGACAGACAGGCAATCGCAATTCTTGCTCCTAAACTGCAAATCCTTTTTCATTGGACAGAAAAGGATTATGGTATTATTATTATGTGTTTTTCAATAGCTTATGCCATCGGATTAGTAACAATGGGCGGCTTGCTCGATAAAATTGGGACCAAACTGGGATATATGATTGCTATTTCAATTTGGAGTTTAGCCGGTATGTTTCATGCGATTGCCAGAAATGTAGTGTCTTTTATGATTGCCCGTTTTACACTGGGTATTGGAGAGTCTGCTAATTTTCCGGCTGCAGTAAAAACGGTTACCGAATGGTTTCCTAAGAGGGAGAGGGCTCTTGCTACAGGTGTTTTTAACTCAGGTACCAGTATAGGAGCCATTCTTACACCGGTTATCATACCAGCCATAGCTCTGAAATGGGGATGGCAGGCTGCATTTTTGCTTACAGGTTCACTGGGTTTTATTTGGCTTATGTTTTGGATCGTCTTATATAAGAGACCGGAGGAAAACAATTTCCTGAAAACCAGTGAAAGGGAGTATATTCTTCAGGATGGAACAGAACCGGCTGAAACTGTTCCCTGGCGGAAGATTTTTAATCATAAACAAACCCTGGGTATCTGTCTTGCACGATTTGTGACGGATCCCATTTGGTGGTTTTTTTTGTACTGGTTACCTAAATTTCTTTATAAAACATATCAAATTGATCTGAGCAACATAGGTCTCCCGTTAATTACCATTTATACGATCTCCATCGGTGGTTCAATCTTTGGGGGATGGTTTTCATCATATCTGATTAAACATGGCAAAAAGCCCGTGGCTGCACGGAAGCTCGCGATCTTTTTCCTGGCATTGATGGTTGTTCCCATCTTTTTTGCTTCCCGCGCATCCGGCATGTGGATCGCTGTTGCGTTAATTACGATAGCTGCTTTTGCACATCAGGGGTATGCAGCAAACATTTATACCATCGTTTCCGATATTTATCCTAAAAATGCGGTGGGTTCTATGATTGGTTTGTCAGGATTTGCCGGTGCCATGGGCGGAATTCTTTTTTCATGGGCTGTTGGTGTCATACTGGAATTCACCGGAAGTTATTATCTTGTATTTGGAATAGCCAGTATGGCTTACTTGGTTTGCTGGTTATCTTTAAAAGTTTTTGTTCCCGACGATAAAATCATCATCATAAAATGATCAGGAGATACTGTATTGGTTTAGTCTTTGTTTTCATGGTTACCGGTCTTCACTCGCAGAATGCAGTGCGGGAGGATATTTTACTTAACGCTCATTGGCGGACGGTAGCTGACGACAAGAATCCTGATGCTTTCAGGGGCTTTGAGAATATTTCTTACAATGACAAAGGATGGACATCGGTTGATGTTCCTCATAACTGGGACGATTATGGAGGCTATCGTGTAATGAAGCATGGTAATCGACACGGATATGCCTGGTACCGCCGTAGTTTTAAGGTAAGTTCCGGAGATAAAGGGAAACGTATCTTTCTTTGGTTCGAAGGGGTCGGTTCCTATGCTACCGTTTGGGTGAATGGTCATGAGGCAGGAAAACATGCTGGAGGGCGTACGTCTTTTACACTGGACATTACCAGCCTTGTTAAGTATAACGAGGATAACCTGTTGGCAATCCGAGCTGACCACCCTGCAGGTATTCAGGATCTTCCATGGGTGTGCGGAGGATGCTCGCCGGAGTATGGTTTTTCCGAGGGTTCCCAACCGATGGGAATATTTCGTCCTGTTCATTTGATAGTTACTTCATCCATCCGGATTGAGCCTTTTGGAGTTCATATTTGGAACAACAACGATATTTCAGAGAAATCTGCGGTTTTACATTTGGAAACAGAAATAAAAAATTATGGTACAAAGTCTTCTAAAACAACGGTGATTAACAGCCTGTATAACAGTGACGGAAAAAAAGTTTCCGAGTTCAATGGTCAGAACACGATTGAACCGGGAAAAACAATGTTGCAGGATGGAACGATGGAAATCCAAAATCCACATTTATGGTCCTTGGAAGATCCTTATTTGTACACACTTGTAACGGAAATAAGGATTGGGAAAAAAGTGATCGACCGGATAGCCACACTTTATGGGATACGGTGGATAAGCTGGCCTGTAGGTAAGGATGTTAATGACCATCAGTTCCTGTTAAACGGTAAGCCTGTATTTATCAATGGCATTGCGGAATATGAGCATTTGCTCGGACAGAGCCATGCGTTTTCAGATGAACAGATCAGAGCCAGAACCATGGAGGTAAGAGCTGCTGGATTTAATGCGTTCAGGGACGCTCACCAGCCTCATAATCTCCGATATCAGGAATATTGGGAGAAATCCGGCATTCTTTGGTGGCCTCAGTTTGCTGCCCACATCTGGTTTGATAGTCCGGCATTTCGCGAAAATTTTAAAAGCCTGCTGAAGGATTGGATTAAAGAACGCCGCAATAACCCTTCGGTGATTCTCTGGGGATTAGAAAACGAAAGCACGTTGCCTCAGTCTTTTGCAGAGGAATGCTGTGCCATTATTCGCCAAATGGATCCGACAGCTTCTTCTCAACGTAAGATTACCACCTGCAATGGGGGCAAAGGGACCGATTGGGATGTTCCTCAAAACTGGACCGGAACATATGGCGGAGATCCTGCTAAATATGCAGCAGATCTTAAAAAACAGCAACTCGTCGGTGAGTATGGTGCATGGCGGAGTATTGATCTCCATACCGAAGGTCTTTTCAATCAAAAGGGGCCATTGAGCGAAGATCGGATGGCGCAGTTGCTGGAAATGAAGGTTCGACTGGCCGATTCAGTTAAGAACGAAGCTTGTGGACAGTTCCTGTGGTTATTGAGCTCTCACGAAAATCCAGGTCGGTTTCAGGATGGAGAGGGATTCCGTAACGTGGACCGTGTTGGACCGGTCAATTACAAAGGCCTGTTTACTTTATGGGACGAGCCTTTGGATGCCTTCTATATGTACCGTTCCAACTTCGTTTCGGGCGATAAAGAACCAATGGTTTACATAGTATCCCATACCTGGCCGGACAGATGGCTAACTCCAGGTATAAAGGGCAGGATCACAGTTTATTCCAATTGCGATGAGGTGGAATTATTTAATGATGTAAGATCAGGTTCTTTAGGTAAACGGAAACGGGGTGGGGTCGGTACTCATTTTCAGTGGGACAGTGTGGATATCAGATACAATGTGCTTTATGCCGAAGGAATAATAAACGGGAAGGTGGTTGCTACGGATTGTATCGTGCTGAATCATCTTCCGAAGGCGCCTCATTACAATGATCTTTTGCCTAAGGCGGATACCTTGACGGATCCGGCACCGGGTTATCATTATATATACCGTATTAACTGCGGTGGGCCTGAATATAAAGATAGTCATGGCCAAACCTGGACGGCAGACGCATACGGAAGAGATACCAATACCTGGAGTTCCCATTCATGGGCCGATAATGACAAAGAGCTCCCTGATTATTTTGCCAGCCAACGCAGAACTTTCGATCCCATCAAAGGCACCGTCGATTGGCCTTTATTTCAGACATTCCGTTTTGGCAGGCACAAGTTAAATTACGAGTTTCCTCTGCCGGATGGTGAATATCGGATAGAGCTTTATTTTACAGAGCCCTGGTATGGCGTAGGTGGAGGTTTGGATTGCACTGGCTGGCGGTTGTTTGATGTTGCGTTTAACGATAGCACGGTTATTCACAACCTCGATATTTGGAAACTGGCCGGTCATGACGCTGCTTTGAAGAAAACGATTACCGCAAATGTAAAAGGCGGCAGGTTAATCATTTCCTTTCCGCATGTCGCCTCCGGTCAAGCCGTGATTTCAGCCATTGCTATTGCTTCAATGAAAAGCGGTATAGTGCCTGCTCCTGCTCCCCAGGGTTTAATTGAGGACTTGGAAGTTGTGAATCCTGCTGGAAAGTGGAGCGTGCAATCCTGGATGGACACCGGAATAAAGCAATATTCCGACGATCAGTGTACTTTTAGCGCTTTACCCCATGAGCTTTACGGATCGGAATGGATACGCACCTCGAACAATTCACTTTTACTTACCGATACTTTGCCAATTGCTAACTTTCGCTTAACTGCTGATGCGGAGGTATATCTAGCATTGGATACAACGGAAAAAATTCCTGTATGGTTAAACAATTGGATTCCAACAAAACTTATGCTGGAGAGTGATTATAAAGGAGGTACTGCATTCCAACTACTTAAAAAACATTACTTGAAGGATCAGAAAATTACAGTTTTTGGTAATGGAATTTATGGAGGAAATAAACCGATGTATACTCTTATTGCACATC
>DATBXH010000155.1:0-2149 GCA_036514375.1 Bacteroidales bacterium
TTTCTTTGTTGGAGAATCAGTAAAGGTCGTAGACGGTCCATTCAACAGTTTTACTGGAGTTATAGAGGAGGTTAATGAGGAAAAGAAGAAGTTAAAGGTGATGGTTAAAATTTTCGGTCGGAAAACTCCGCTCGAATTAAGTTTTATGCAGGTGGAAAAGGAATAATCCTCCTGTATTTTGCATGGCATGTTACGCACTTAATTATAAACTGATAGTTATTGAGCTTCCACGATGTAACTATCGCAAAAAAAGTAACTAAATTATCATGGCTAAAGAAGTTGCTGGATTAATCAAATTACAGATTAAAGGAGGCGCTGCAAATCCATCACCACCTGTTGGACCTGCTTTGGGTTCGAAAGGTGTAAATATTATGGAATTTTGTAAGCAATTCAATGCACGTACTCAGGATAAGGCAGGGAAAGTTATTCCTGTTATTATTACTGTTTATTCCGATAAGTCGTTCGATTTTGTTACCAAAACTCCACCAGTGTCTGTTCAATTAATCGAAGTCTCTAAGATTAAGGGAGGTTCTCCTGAACCAAACCGTAAGAAAGTTGGCTCTGTTAATTGGGATCAGGTGAAGGCAATAGCTCAGGACAAGATGCAGGATTTGAATGCATTTACGCTTGAGTCTGCTATGAGTATGGTTGCAGGAACAGCACGTAGTATGGGACTTACCGTTGAAGGTACTCCTCCTTTCAGTAAATAATAAAATTGTTCATACAAAATGGCAAAACTGACTAAGAACAGGAAGTTAGCATTACAGAAAATAGAAGCTAATAAGGCATACAAGTTGAACGAAGCTGCTGAAGTTTTGAAAGACATTTCCAAAACTAAATTTGACTCTTCGGTTGACTTGGATGTTCGTCTTGGTGTTGACCCAAGAAAAGCCAATCAGATGGTTCGTGGTGTGGTTACCTTGCCTCATGGAACTGGCAAATCAGTTCGCGTTTTGGTACTCTGTACTCCTGATAAGGAAGCAGAAGCCAAAGAAGCTGGTGCTGATTATGTTGGCCTTGATGAGTATATCGAAAAAATCAAGGGTGGCTGGACTGATGTAGATGTTATCATTACGATGCCTGCTGTAATGGCAAAGATTGGAGCACTCGGTCGTGTGCTTGGACCTCGCGGTTTAATGCCAAACCCTAAGAGTGGTACTGTTACCCTCGAAGTTGGGAAGGCAGTTAAGGAGGTTAAAATGGGTAAGATTGATTTTAAGGTTGATAAATTTGGTATTGTTCACTCTTCTATCGGAAAAGTTTCTTTTTCTTCCGATCAGTTGGCTGATAATGCAAAGGAATTTCTCAATATGATCCTCAAACTCAAACCTTCAGCCTCAAAAGGCACTTATATTAAGAGCGTATATTTGTCCAGCACAATGAGCCCAGGGTTGAAAATCGACACTAAGTCGGTTGAGGCTTAATACTAATTTTCTGAATGACTGAATCATGAAAAAAGAGGACAAAGATAAAATTATCGAAAGCCTGGTCGAGAAAATCGACACTTATAAAAATTTCTATCTTGCTGACATTTCAGGGCTTAATGCTGCTGATACTTCAGATTTAAGAAGGAAATGTTTTGAAAAGCAAATCAAAGTGGAAGTTGTGAAGAATACCCTTTTAAAAAAGGCGTTGGAACGTTGCACCGGAAACTACGAAGAGCTTTATGGCGCACTAGAGTATCCTACATCAATCATGTTTACAGAAGCAGCTAATGTGCCTGCCAAACTCATTAAAGAGTTTCGGAAGAGCCATGAAAAGCCTGTCTTCAAAGCAGCTTATGTAGAAGAGTCTGTGTATGTGGGCGAAAAGCAACTGGAAGCACTCGTTAATATCAAATCTAAATTTGAAGTTATCGGAGATGTTATTGGACTATTGCAGTCGCCTGCTAAAAATGTTGTTTCAGCTTTACAATCCGGTGGTGGTAAACTTGCAGGTATTGTAAAGACTTTATCAGAGAGAGAATAAAATAAAATTGTAAATTTTTTAAATAAATAGTTAAAATGGCAGATTTAAAAGCTTTTGCAGAACAACTGGTTAACTTAACAGTTAAAGAAGTTAATGAATTAGCAAAAATCTTAAAAGAAGAATATGGCATTGAACCCGCTGCTGCTGCAGTTGTAGCTGCTGGTCCTGCTGCTGGTGCTGG
>DATBXH010000156.1:0-3510 GCA_036514375.1 Bacteroidales bacterium
CAGTTTATCTTCCCTGACGAATCAGTCATACGGCTCACTACAGCACGCTATTATACTCCCACCGGCCGTTTGATCCAGAAATCGTATAGCAATGGTTACTCTGATTATTCCAAAGAGGTTGCAAGACGTTTTAAAAACGGCGAATTATTAAATAAGGATAGCGTCCATTTGCCGGATACACTGAAATTTTACACATTGACGAAGAAACGTACCGTATTTGGCGGAGGTGGTATTATGCCTGATATTTTTGTACCAATCGACACAACCGATTATTCCGATTATTATCGTAAGTTATTAAGTAATAACATCCTGAGTGGATTCATTATTCAATTTATTGATCAAAACAGAAATACGCTTATGGATAAATATACTGATTTTAAGATATTTAAGAATAAGTTCGAAGCGGACGAAGCTTTGCTAAAAGAAATTGCAACATATGCCCAGGAAAAATCGGTAGCATTTGATTCTACCGGATTCAACCAATGCAGGAATTTAATGAGTTGTTATGTGAAGGCTACAATTGCAAGGAATTTGTGGGGCCTTAATGAATTTGTTGAAGTTATCAATAGCATTAACCCAAGTTTTAACAAAGCCGTAGAGGCTATTGATAATTGGGATAAGTATTGCCCTTCAAATTAGTTGTACCTTTATGTTGTCGTGGATTAGTGAAAATTATATAGAAATTATCGGGGCTGTCACCGGTTTAATATACCTATATTTCTCTATTCGTCAGAAAATTTGGTTGTGGCCGGTAGGTATTGTTACTTCTGCATTTTACATCGTTGTCTTTTTTAACAACCAATTGTATGCTGACATGAGCCTCAACGTATATTATCTTATTGTCAGTATCTATGGATGGTACCATTGGCTTCTCAGAAAAGATAATACTTACCATGATTCCATAAAGATTTCACAACTTTCGGTAAAGGGCTGGTTATGGTATATTACTGTTGCTGCTTTTCTGACATTGGTGTTTGCTTCAATCCTGATAAATATTCCTCAAAAGCTTGGTTTAAAACCGTCTTCTGTCCCCTGGTGGGATGCATTCCTTACCGCCGGAAGTGTGGTAGCGACCTGGATGCTGGCGCGGAAAATATTGGAGCAATGGCTTTGGTGGATTATCATTGATGCGATTTCCACGGGCGTTTTTTTTTACAAGGAATTATATTTTACGGTGGGTTTATTTGTTGTGAATACGGGTATGGCAATAATCGGATACATCAGATGGAAAAAGGACTTGCAAAAGCAAGAGGCATCGGTCCTCTGAAAATAGTTATTACGGGCCCTGAATCTACTGGTAAATCAACTTTGGCTGAATTGCTGGCTAAACAATACCATACAGTTTTTATTCCGGAGTATGCCAGAGCGTATATTGAAAAGCTTAGCAGACCTTATAATTTTACTGATCTGGAACATATTGCCCATCGGCAGGCAGACGATTTAAAGAAGTATGAATCTTTGGCAAACGGTATTCTATTTCTTGATACATATCTTATTATTACAAAAGTTTGGTTTAATGTAGTATACAAACGTTGTCCGGATTGGGTGAATGATTTCATAAGAAGCTCAGAAATAGATTTGTATTTGCTATGTAGCACCGACTTGCCCTGGGAGCCGGATCCGGTGCGAGAGAACGGTGGAGAGATGCGCGAAACATTATTTGAAATGTATAAAAACGAACTGGAATACTTTGGGTTAAAATATCGTGTTGTGCAAGGATTGGGAAGCGAAAGACTTGATAACACGATTCGGATTGTTGATGAATTTTTGAATGAAATAAATTCTTAATTTTATTTATTATCGGTTTTATTAAATATTGAAATTGAATGGGAAAGACGGGAGAGGTGGAATTTGGACTTGTTGCAAAAACGTTTAAAGGCTTAGAAAATGTACTTGCTGACGAATTAAAAGCGTTGGGTGCCAAAGAAATTGAGATTTTAAACAGAGCGGTGAGTTTTAAGGGTAACAATGCGCTAATGTATAAGGCAAATCTTTGGCTTCGGACGGCACTGAAAATTTTGAAACCAATTCAAACATTTAAAACCAGAAACGAAGTAGATCTATACAAAGGTATTGCTCAAATCGATTGGAGTGATTATATGAATGTGGACGATACACTATCAATTAATACCGTTGTTGCTTCGCCTTACTTTAATCATTCGCAGTTTGTTGCTTTAAAAGCTAAAGATGCTATTGTTGACCAGTTCAGAAGCAAATTTAACAAGCGGCCTACAATTGATACCGAAAACCCAACCATTTTGTTAAACATTCACTTAACCGATGATGAATGCGTGGTATCAATTGACAGCTCAGGAGAATCGCTTCATAAACGGGGATATCGCTTAAATTCTACGATCGCACCTATAAACGAGGTGTTGGCTGCAGGAATGATTTTGATCTCAGGATGGGACTGCAACAGCGATTTTATCGATCCAATGTGCGGATCAGGAACACTTCCTATTGAGGCTGCATTGATTGCATATAACATTCCGCCGGGGATTTTCAGGAAAGAGTTTGGATTTGAGAAGTGGAAAGATTTTGATCCTGATTTATTTGAGGACATTTATAATGACGATCAAAATTCCAGAGAATTTAAGCACAAGATCATTGGATCGGACATTTCGGCCGGAGCGATTCGTATTGCTACCGAAAATGTGAAAAATGCATTTCTCGTCAATAAAATCCAGTTACAGGTTCAGGCCTTTGAAGCTATGGTACCATCAGGCCAGAGCGGTATTGTAATAATGAATCCGCCTTATGGCGAGCGAATTAAAAAAACGAATATACAGGAGTTTTATCAATCCATTGGAAATGGACTAAAACGTAATTTTTCAGGCTATGAGGTATGGATTATTAGCGGAAACAAAGAAGCTTTGGACTATATAGGATTGCATCCGTCAAAAAAAATAACTTTGTTTAATGGTGCCATTGAGTGTAAATTTCAGCGATTTGCCATGTACAGTGGCTCAAAAAGGCAAAAAAATTGACTAACTGATGCTACTGTTAGATAGAATTAATCTATAATATTCTTTTAAAAGCGTTAATAATAGTAGTTTTGATAAAATTTTACTCGAACCTTTTAAAGTATTGTTTTAAAAAAATCATAAAATAGTTATCTTTATAAAGGTTTACATAATTGTTCGTATTTGAAAAGTTTGAAATAGTTTATTTTCAGGGCAGAAAGATTATTTAGAAAAAACGTGTTTGAAAATAGTTTTTTATATATTTGTTTTTCTGCTTTATAAGTGGTTAAACTGACATGTAATAAAAGCCTCGTATGAGCTTTAATATTGATGATTTCTTTTCTCATTTGAATAACTCGGATGTGGTCCTTTCGTTTAAAGGAAATATTACATCCGAAATTATTAACAATATTTTAGAAAGTATAGAGAACAAGTTTGTTGAGTTAAATGAGGATGGAAAGGTTAGAAAGAAAATGTACAATGTGTTGGTTGAATGTTTGCAAAATCTTTATCATCATATTGAGGATATACCACACGATTTAACCGG
>DATBXH010000157.1:0-3757 GCA_036514375.1 Bacteroidales bacterium
AGTTTTTGGAGAAGCTTATAAACAGTTAAATCTAAAAAAAACTGATCTTTTTGTATTAGGAGCAGATTTCAGACATTATGAGGTGATCCACCGTAACCTGATTTGGGCCAGCCGTGTGGCAGGAAGCACTTCGTTTGGAGGAAGCCGGCTTATATATTATCTGGGCAGTGTGGATAACTGGATTAATTTATCGACACGCGTGCCTACCTTCGATAATTCCATTCCTATTGATCCGAACGGCCATTATGCTTATCAGGCTTTGGCTACAAATATGCGTGGTTTTGTTCAGGGAGCACGCAACGGGAATAATTTTACCGTGATAAACAATGAAATCCGTTGGCCTTTTGTTAAATATTTTGCCAACTATCCAATCAGCTCAAGTTTTTGGAATAGTCTGCAAGTTGTTGGTTTTTTTGATGCCGGTTCGGCCTGGACAGGTTTGACTCCATTTTCAGGTAAGAATGCTTACGATCATGATGTTATCACGAATAGCAGTGGAAACGTCTCCGTAACACTAGATTCGAATCGCAGTCCAATTTTGTATGGTTATGGTTTTGGATTCCGGGCACAAATTCTTGGTTATTTCATGAGATTTGACTGGGCATGGGGCATTGAAAATAAAGTTATTCTACCTCGAATTTTTTATCTTTCTTTGAATCTGGACTTTTAGTCAGAAACGGCTAGATGACAAAAGCAGTAATTTTTATTTTACTTTTCAAAAATTGCAATATTTTTGTATGGAATTTTTAACTTATAAAACTTATTCGAAATGGCACACAAAATTGGCAATGACTGCACCGCTTGCGGAACTTGCATTAACGAATGTCCAGTAGAGGCAATCTCTCAAGGGGATATTTATAAAATTGATCCTGAATTATGTACAGATTGTGGTGCATGTGCTGATGTTTGTCCGGTTGAAGCTATTCATCCGGCTTAATTTATCAGTCTGGTCTGAAAAACAGCATAAAGTCCGCTTCTCAGCGGACTTTTTTTATGGCTTAAAGTTCGATTTCCGAAGTATTTTCTGGTAATCGGACTCATGCATCAATTGAGATAATGTGATATCTTTATTATTGTTCATATAGGAGTCTACTATCTTATAGCCAATCCATACCACTGCCCTGCCGGGTGATTCGTTTGTAAAATAAATAGTAAAAGGAGCAGGGTAGATCAATTTCCGGACTGTCATATAATCTGTAGAAAAAAGCAGTTTATGTTCCAGAAGATAAGTCCACATCTGCTTTTCGTTGTTATTACACCATTTCATCTGGTTCCTGGTAAATCCAAAGATAATGGTATCAGTTGTTTCCGGCATCACCTTCTTCATATAATACCATATTTTACCTTCGTAAAGCATATTACTTAAAATATTGGCAGAGGAGTCCTTAAATGCAAAATTAGAATAACCCCAAAGCCGCATACAGTCAGGAACAATGTACTCCTTCTGCATAGGATAACGCATATAATTGTCCAATTGGAGCTTCTCGTAAAATTCACAGTTTCTGCCCAGGTATTTATCGAGGCTAATACCTAAAATCGTATCTGACGTCACCACGGATTGGTTCCAACCCGAAATACACGTGAAAACCCTTGGAATCTTTTTATCAGGAAAATACTCTTTAAATCGTGTAAATGCATCACCCAGATCGTTACTAACCTGATCGAGGTTAGGAAAAACCTGCATCACCTTTGTGTAGTTCATACTCATAAAGTAATCCGTCAGAAACTTCCTTAGTCCCTCTGAATATCTGGGATCTTTTGTAGAACCTAACTTTACAATTTCGTAATTGAACATATCAAAGAATTCGCCGTACTTAGCTTTTATCCTGGGTATAGTTTGATCTATTGAATCAAGATTCATCGAGAAAAGGTCTTTCTCCAAACGATCAATATGAATCTTTACCTCAGCTTTAGGGATCTTAACTCCTATGGTTTGTTTTTCCTCGCTGTTCCTACAGGAAGTCAAAATACCAACTAAAGCGATGAGAAATATCGTAATGATTACTCTTATCCGTCTCATAATATCCGTTACTTTATAGTTAAACACAGGAAAAAACAATAATTTTGCAGCGTTACAAAACTATTAATTCTTACCGAAAACCCTGTGGATTATGAAGAAAATTTGGTTTTTAGTTATTTCCTTAACATTAGCCCTGCATTATAATATAAAAGCTCAAAGTACACGATTTGCCATTTTTGCCAGCCCGCTAATCTCATATTTCAAAACGGATTTATCCCGGATTGAACCCAATGGAAGCCGACTCGGTATCAATATAGGGTTAATGATGGACAGATTTTTTGCAGAGCACTATGCCTTTACAACCGGTATCTCACTCGAGACTATGGGAGGTCACCTGAATTATCTCCAGGGCAAAGATGAATTTCGCAGCACCTCTGACCTTACCTTTTTAAAGCCCAATACGGATGTAAAGTATAAGCTTCAGTATCTGCATATCCCGTTAGCATTAAAACTTAGAACTACAGAGATCGGATATATGACATATTTTGCCCAATTAGGTTTGGACCCAATGATTAATGTAAAGGCCAATGCCGATATAAGTTCTGAGGGTATTAAAAATACCGGAGTAGGAAAGGAAATTCATCCCATTTACATGGGATATCACATTGGTGCGGGTATAGAGTATAAAATTATCGGAAATACAGCGCTTATGATTGGGTTAACATATATGAACGGTTTCTCAGATATCACTTACAATAGTGGCAATTCTACCGAAAAAACAGTAATGCACTGTTTTGAATTACGTCTGGGGGTTATTTTTTAATGATCAATGAAATATGAATATTGCGCTGGCCCAATTAAACTTCCATATAGCAAACTTTGACGACAATTTCGAATTAATTCGTAAATCCATTGAAAAGGCCCAAAACGACGGGGTTGACTTAATCGTATTTTCAGAATTAGCTGTTTGCGGATATCCACCTTTAGATTTACTCGAATTAAAAGATTTTAATGATTACTGCTTATTGTTCGTCCAAAAAATTTCCAAATTATGCACCAATATTGCGGCCATTGTTGGCAGTCCAAGTGTTAATCCGAACCACTCAGGAAAGAAACTTTACAACAGCGCATTCTTTTTATATCAGGGTAAAATCCGGCATATTGTGCACAAAGCTTTGTTGCCCACCTATGATGTTTTCGACGAATACCGCTATTTTGAGCCATGCAGTGTATTTAACGTTATTGAATTTAAAGGATACCGTATAGCTCTTACCATTTGCGAAGATCTATGGGATGACCAACCTACTGATAATCCTTTCGGCAAAACAAAGCTTTATACCTGCTCGCCAATGGATGAGCTGGCTAAACAAAACCCGGATTTCATAATAAATATAGCAGCTTCACCATTTTCATACAACAAAGAAAAGATTAAAAAGTGTATATTTATTAGCAAAGCAGCCATGTATAAACTCCCTTTATTTTATGTAAACCAGGTGGGAGCGAATACAGAACTTATTTTCGACGGCGCATCAATGGTGATAAATGCAAAGGGCGAAGTAATCAGCGAATTGGCTTCGTTTCAGGAGGATTATAAAGTATATGAATTAGAATCTATCGTCTCAGGAACTTTTAGCCCGGAAACTATTCCTGTTAAAGAAGATGTTGAAAAAATACACGATGCACTTGTTCTTGGTATCAGAGATTATTTCACAAAAATGGGCTTTAGTAAGGCTATTTTAGGATTATCAGGCGGCATTGATTCGGCACTGACATTGGTACTTGCTGTTGAAGCTCTTG
>DATBXH010000158.1:0-3182 GCA_036514375.1 Bacteroidales bacterium
TATTTTACAGGACTTGAACTTGCATATGGGAAAAGAACCATGTCCTGCGGACGACACGATCCTTCACTATATACTGTGAATCGTGGTGCGCCTGCCGCTGCAAAGTTTATGAGCTGATAACTCTCGATACCTGTCTGGATAGTGGTAGGGAAGGGTGTAACTTCTTCTCTTTTCCTGAAATTTAAAATGTTTAAATCCAGCATTAATTTGGATGGATCAGCCATTTTGCGTCCGTAAATTTTGCCCATTTCAAGATACCTGGACGGATCGGTTGACCATTTGGACTGTGGATCCTCAGGCTGAAGCATAAATCCATACTTCTTTTGAAGCTCGATAATTTTATCGGCACTGGAACCAAGATTTTCCTTTATTTCAGGCGACAGATAATTGTCCATTATAGTTACTATCACGCCAAAGCCTTTTTTCGTTTTCGCGAATTCGGCGATGGATTTCAGGAAAGTATCGTGAAACTCGGTAATTTTGTTTATCCTGAAGTTTATCACATCTTCCTTGGCTTTTGAGTTCTTTTTCCAGTAATAAGCCGAAGTGGTATCAAAGATTTCTCTCAGATCGAACCCGTATTTTATCCTGAATTCGTTACGTGCCGAAGGATGCATAGGAGCAAACAAATCAGGTTGTTTAAAACCATCTCCTGCCTCAAAATGTAATTCAGCGAGGTTTACTCCATCCCAGTCATAATCTTTTAATATTTTGGTAAACTCAGCAATAACTGCCTTCATACACTTCTCGTCTGTTAAGGCAACCGGCAAGCGCCATGATGATACTTTATTCTTGTCGGCGTTAATATCTTCATTTTTGTAGTTTTTCTCCCGCCATTCCGGGTGGGCCTTCCAGAACATTTCGTTTACGTAAGGAGGTTCGAGCCATACATAAACCAAAATGCCATTAGCATGCGCCAGTTTAATAAGTCGGGCATAATCATAAGTATATTTGGGATACTTGATCCAGCCTCCGATGTGAACTATGCGAACGCCTTCCTTAACCCATATTTTTACAAGGTTTTCCACACTTGTGTTTTTACGGTATGAAGGCTCGAAGTAAACTTCCAGATTTTCTCGTTTGACTACAGGAAGTAACTGGAGATACCGTTTGACGTAGTCAATAGCATACGGATAATTACTATATCCCAATAGTGAGCTGGGGTCGAACGTAGTGTTAAAATAGATTATTTTACCTTGTCCGTAAGGCCTTCCTATGGCAACCGGCAGACCGGTGGCAGCGTCTTCACAGAAAATTTCATCGTTCTCATCAAAATCAAATTTATTGGCTAACTGGCCATATTTCCATGAGATGTATTCCTGCGGAAAATAATGGTCGCGAAGCAGGATAATCTTCATCTCACTGGAAAGAAACTTAAAGCCTAACTTGGTAATGAGTTTATTTTTCCTGTCGGTGATGAGATTCCCTCCTTTTTTTACAAACCTGACAATTTTATTGATATCAAAGTAGGTTAAAGAATCTACAAAAGAATAAGGTACTATTAAGAGATTTGTATTTTCCAGATCCAGGTCCTGCCGTATAAATATGGTATCAACATTAACATTTATACTTTTAAATATAGCAGCCAGTGACGATTGATCATAATAGGCGGCTCCTTTGGCGTACTGGTTCCAGCAAATTTTAACCCTTGCTTCATGCCAGTTTTTATCTCCAAAGAGATCAAAGTAAGTATTCTTGAATTTTTGAACGATTTGGTCCTTAAAGGTAGGTTCCTTGATATTGAATTCGAGCCCTTCAGCAACATACATTTCACCGGGTTTCAGGCTAATGGTCCTGGTGATGTTGCCATTTACCCTTTCCGGTGAGAATGATTTCTTCGTGATGTTCCCATTGCCGTCAAAATATATTTCATGCAGGTAAGCGTTGTCGATATTTAACTGGTACGACTGGCTCCCGGTTAAGATGATTTTGTTGTGAGCTTTAACCCAGTTTACATCATTGCTGAGATCTATAAATGTGAATCCCTTGCTTTTGATACCATCCACAAGCTCTTTCAGAAGATCCAGATTCACAAACGGATGGAAGAAGAAAGATGCGATTCCGTCGCGTACCTGATGTACTGCTGACGAATACTTTATAATCCGCTCAACATATACTCGGCTACTGTCTACCTTGGGATATAATGGAACATAACCCAGATTTTCCGGATAGATTTTCTGACCGTAAATGTCTTTGTTGATGATGTATGGAAAATACTGGCCATAATCAAAATTGTTTATGACCATCCGTTGTTCTACTGCAGTGCTGAAAAACTTTGCAAAGGTTTCGTACGATTTTACAGAGGCAACATAATGCGGCGTTTCCCACGCAATTGGGTATAAACCGTTTTTAAAGAATTCATCAATACCTTGTTCCAGCTTTTTGGCAATGTCTTCTCTGGTTTCGTCTGCAATAGGCTTAGCGGCATTGTAATTCCAAAATTCGGCATCATCAGTTGAAACACCTGTATATTGATGTGTGACACCGTGCATGATAATGCTTCCTCCGTTGCGTACCATATATTTTAAGGCATCTACAACTTCAGGCCTTTCTGTAAGTGTAACGGGTCGATCTTCAGAAGGATTGACGTAAATCGGGACCACGCCAACAATAAACGGAATACCTCTTTCTGCCAAGATATCCGCAACCTCACGAAGTTTGTCCGGATTATTCAAAGGGGTTACATCCTCAATTCTTACTATAGCCTGATGTGATTCGGCGTGCTTTTCGTTTAGGATATCATGAAGTTTATCGGAAAAATATAAATAGCGATCGGTTTCGGCGGCTCCCAGAAAAGGGATATCTGCCACATAAATCAGGTTGCCTGATTTAATCATATATGGTGTTTCCTTTTTGGGTTTAACTGATGTTGCTGTGGCCCAAACATCAACCGCTTTTTTATTCTTTATCTGAATGAGGTTAATGTCCTGATCGCCTTTCGCAAAATCATAGCCTCCGGCTTTTACTTCATTAAAATTAATAGATTGTTCAATCTTTGAGACGGTAAATCCGAAGCGGTTTTCTATGTCAAACTTCTTTTCGAAATCGATCATCCCTGAATTAATCCAGACTACTGTTTTCCTGGTGTTAAAAATGTCGCTTTCAAAAGCAGTAGGTACCTGGTTATTAACGGTACGTCCAATGTAAAAAATGTAATCATATTTATCAATATCGTGTGGCTT
>DATBXH010000159.1:0-15987 GCA_036514375.1 Bacteroidales bacterium
TTATGCGAATAAATACTATTTTACAAGTAATATCCGGCGAGATGGTGCAAGCAACTTTGCAAAAAATAATAAATGGGCTACCTTTTATTCATTTGTTGCAGCATATAATTTAGCGGGTGAATCTTTTATGAAAGATTTCCTGTGGCTGGATTTATTCAAGATCAGATATTCTTACGGGTATACAGGTAATCAGGGCATCGGTGCCTATGCTTCATTGGCTCAGTACATTTCTACTAATTATCCTTTTGGAGGATATATTGAAAACGGATATATATTGAGCGGCACAAATCCCGGAAATGCCAATCTGAAATGGGAAACAACCAAGCAGCAGAACCTGGGTGCAGATATCTCGGTTTTTAAATCTCGTTTGAACATTACGGTAGATGCATACTATAAACATACCTACGATCTTCTGCAATACTTATCAGTGGCAATGAGTAATGGTGTAATGCAAATTCCCATGAATGTTGGAGAAGTTGAAAATAAGGGTCTTGAATTTTCGGTATCAGGTGTGCCTGTCTCAACAAAGAATTTTACCTGGAATATTTCTGCCAATTGGTCTGCCAACAGGAATAAAGTGCTAAAGTATAAGGCTGCCGGAGGCCAGACTGTTTACGGTCCTTATAAGTTAGACGGTCTTCTCCTGAAAGAAGGCCATCCCATGGGACAACTTTATGGATATCTAGAAGATGGTTATTGGAACAGTAATCAGGATTATAAGAATAGCGACTATTATGCATGGATTGCTAAACATAAACCTGCGGAATTACCTTCCGATGGAGCAATTACACAAGCATACCTTGGAGAAATTAAATATAAGGATATCAATGGGGATAGTATACTTAATGAGAGCGATCGTACCATGATTGGTAATGTAAATCCAGGTTTTATCTATGGTTTTACCAATAACTTTACATATAAAAATCTTTCATTGAATATCTTCTTTCAGGGAGTTTATGGGAATGATATATTAAATGCAATGTTGTTGAGTTTCAACAGTACCTCTACCTGGGAAAATCGCCCACCCAATTTGCTTGACAATGCCTGGACTCCGGAGAGAGCACAGAACAATCCTGGTATCATCAAATATCCTAAAATGGGAGAAAACCTGACCAGAACCACAAGGTTTTCCAGGCGTTATGTGGAGGATGGCTCTTATTTAAAATTAAAATCTGTTAGTCTTTCCTATAAAATAAATAAGCCCTTTAAGCTGAAATATCTTCAAACTGTAACTTTAACAGTGACAGGGACTAATTTGCTGACTTTTACCAAATATACCGGATTTGATCCCGAAGTTAACTCTATAGGTAGCGGGAATGCTTCATGGAGAGGAATTGACGTAGGCGCCTATCCTTCAGCCAGAACATACACTTTTAGTGTTAATGTACTATTTTAAATCTTGAACAATATGAAAAAAATATTAATAACTCTTTGCATAAGTTTAGGTCTATACTCGTGCAGTAGTTTCCTTGAAGAAAAGCCCTATGACTTTTTAGCTCCTGAAAATCTGCAGACAAGTCCCACAGGTATCAAACAAATGGTTACCGGGATGTATAGTGTGTTCTTTAATCCAACTTTTGGCAATCAATCATGGATATATTTAACAGCAACAGATGATGATCTGACGAACGGAGTAGATTGGATGATGGGTGTTTATGGGGTAGGTAACTTTAAAGGAGGATGGATTTATAATAATCCGGGGGCTGATCCATATTACTTTTTTTACCGGCTCATACGGGCAACCAATGAAGTTTTGGAAGCTGTTCCAAATGTAGATTTTAGTAATCAAACGCCAGGCATTAAAGAACAATACATAGGCGAGGCTCTTACTATACGGGCATGGGCTTATTTTCATCTTGTTCAGATGTTTGGACCTGTTCCTCTTCATCTACATACCGATGATCCGTCTAACATGGTTCGTACACCGGTTACGGATGTGTATACTCAAATTATTTCGGATTTGCATGCGGCTGAAGGTAAGTTGTTTTTGAACTCAAAACTTCCTTCTTCTCTAGGAAGAGGTCACATTACAAAAGGTGCTGCTCAGTTACTGCTTGCAAAGGTTTATAATACCATGGGATCAGGGTCCTTAACCAATGCACAGGTTACAGTACCAATAACCATTACACGATTAAGGAACGGAACGATTTTAAGAAAAGACACTACAATCACAAAAAATAAGGTGGATGGATATGATTTTAGCCCCTTGGTAGCGTATGATTCTGCCAAGGTTGTTGCAGGCAGACTTATCGCATCAAAAGAATACCAGATGACCAGCTACGCCAATACTTGGAATCCGGTAAATTTTGGAAGCACCGAATTTGTTTTTGCTCTTGAGACTGTTGCATCTGAATTTTCCACTTCCTATAATCAAACTTTTTCTCCTGTTGGTTTAAATGGGTCAGGATGGTTGCATTATTCCAAAGACTTATATTACTTGCATGACTCTTTAGATGAGAGACGATTGTACGGAATTGCACACAGGTTTCAAGCTGGTAGCAAAAGGAATAACGGCAATTGGAGAATGTATTATTTCCCATCAGAGGATAGTCTCTATTACCGTAATACATATGGTACTGATGAAACGTACACTGATACTACGAGTAACAGATGTTTTCTAATGAAATGGTATCTCGGAGAAGCCTCAAATCCTTCTGTACAACTTGGAAGTAGCGATCCTACGGTTATTGGAAGTCCACAGCAAAATTATCCTCTTTTACGATATACCGAAGCATTCTTAATAGTTGCTGAGGCTGAAAATGAAATCAATGGCCCAACTCAATTAGCATATGATGCACTTGACATGATCAGGAGTTGGCGCTATAATACTACAAACTATCAAATAAGCAGGACCATGAATCAACAGCAGCTGCGATCTTATATACTAAATGAAAGGACCAGAGAATTTATTGGGGAAGGTTACCGACGCTTCGATTTAATCAGATGGGGGATTTATTTGGATGTCATGAATAAAGTAAAGTCCCGTCAACCCAATTTTGATAATCAGAATCAGATAATTTCAAAAGAAAGAGAACCCAAACATTTGTTATATCCCGTTCCAACCATTGAAATTGATGGTAATTCACTTTTTGGTCCAAATAATTATGGATGGTAAGTAAAATCATGTTTTAAAAGTCAAACTTTGACAGGGTTCAAAACCCTGTCAAAGTTGTAATCACTAATTCTAAAAATACATGTCAAAATTAATAATTCATGTTGCTTTTGTTCTATTCACATTAAATGCGAGGAGCCAGGAAGGCACAGATAAAAAGCCTTTGATGTCTATCGGGACATATACAAAAATCTTTGATCAAAGTATCGGAGAGAAAGATTCCTGGTATATCAATGACCACTGCTTTATTAAAGGGCCTGATGATAAATGGCATATGATCGGAATAACAGGAATGAATAAACCGCACAAATTTGATGAAAGCAATTTTGCCCATGCAGTAGCTGATCATTTGAATGGCGAATGGATAAAGAAGCCTTTTGCACTGAGTTGTCGTCAGGATCTCAATGAAATGGTACTATGGGCGCCTCATATTATTAAAAAGGGGAATACCTATTATATGTATTATTGTGCAGGCCATCCGGATCATCAAAAATATCAAATAAATCTGGCAACAAGTAAAGACCTTTATACCTGGGAAAGATATAAAGAAAATCCAATAATCATGGATGGTTTTGATGCCAGAGACCCTTTCCTTTTCCAGGATGAGCTTAACAAACGATGGGTACTTTATTATACGGCCACCAGTAAACCCGAAGGAGGCCATCATATTGTTGCCGCCAAAATTAGTACAGATCTTCTGCATTGGTCTAAGGACAGGTATACTGTTTTTAAAGATATTGAAAAAGGCACATGGGGTGGAAATACCGAATCTCCGCAGGTTATAAAACGCGGCGGTTGGTATTACCTGTTTATCGGTCCCGGCCCTAACTATAAAACTACCAAAGTGTTCAGGAGTAAAGACATGTTCAACTGGGACTTGGAAGACCAAGTTGCAACATTGGAATCTCATGCAGCAGAGCTTGTTGTTGATGATCATAATAGCTGGTTTATCAGTTCCTGTGGATGGGAACAGGGAGGCTTATATCTTGCTCCATTTTACTGGCATGACGATATCAGTGAAAATTCTAATAATAAATAAAGAATACCTTAATATTCTTATTAATAACATGAATTATGAGAAAACAATTTTTTATTTTATTATTTTGCTGTTTAGGTATTATTACGCAGGCACAAACAACGAATTTGCTTTCAGGTCTCACAGCAATTCAGGAAGGTGTTAAGTCAAAACGGGTAAGCAGTTATGATCGTTCGGGTGGTAATGGCGATAATATATATATGATAAAGTCAGGTGAAAGCCGGACCATATTTGACGCAAAAGGGGCTGGCATTATCACGCATATATGGGTAACCATTGCTCCCAGACCGGAACAGTTGAACCGGTCGGATATTATTCTGAAAATGTATTGGGATGGGAATCCTGAACCATCCGTATTGTCTCCCATAGGCCCGTTTTTTGGACAAGGATGGGACGAAAGTTATGATTATACATCTCTTCCCCTTTCAGTTGGTCCTGCCGGTGGAACAGGTATGGTTTGCTATTTTCAAATGCCATTTGCCAACGGAGCAAAGATCGTGATCGAAAATCAGGCTGATAAAAGCATTGAAGCTTTTTATTATTATGTTGACTATGTGGAGATGGAAAAGCTCCCCATGAATACCGGACGTTTTCATGCATGGTTTAACCGTCAGATTACCGAGGCTCCTGAAACCGGAGAAAACGAATGGGAGGCATTGCATAAGTATGACAAGAATACGACAGGAGAGAATAATTATGTTTTTGCCGACATAAAAGGAAGCGGGCATTTTGTGGGTGTTAATTATTACGTACAAAACCCAAGTACCATGTGGTATGGAGAAGGTGATGATATGTTTTTTGTAGATGGCGAAAAAACTCCCTCTATTCATGGCACCGGAACCGAAGATTATTTCAATACATCGTGGTGCCCCAAAACAATCTATCTGCACCCTTTTTACGGTTATCCCCGTGTAGCTGCATACGAAACCGGATGGCTTTATCGTACTCATATGTATCGTTTTCATATAACCGATCCGATTTATTTTAGCAAATCTCTTAAGGCAACCATTGAGCATGGTCATGCCAACTGTCTGACACTTGATTTGTCCAGTGTGGCTTACTGGTATACAAAAGAAGCTATGGGGGTTCCACCTATTCCTGATAAAGAGCACCGGAAGTTTATGCCATACATAGGTGCTAAAGAAATGCTCCGATGGAGAGATCAATGGAGAAAGAGTCATGGAAATAAACCGACCCTGTGGGGCAATGAAGAATAATTTTAGATAATATTTCTCCTGCCAATGAAGGTGTTCTGTTCGAAAGGTCATTGTTTAAGGATAGTTTAGAGGTAGGTTTAGTTAGTAATGTTGTCACATTCGCGAAAGCGAATAAACTACGCTCAACTTTATTCGAAATAAAGGATATGTTGGGCGTAGTGACAACTGTACTGATAATGTAATCTATTGATAATAAGATGTTATAATAACTTACCCTGTGATAGAATGCATACTTTCATTTTTGAAAACATAGTTACATTCCATTTAAGTCAGTAAGCTCTATTGAAAATTATGAATAGAAAAAATATATGGTTATTTATCGGCCTATTTTTTACATTAATTGCATGGGATTTTCCAGAAAATGACATCTCAATTAAAACAGAATATGGGTTTCCCGTCATACACATTGAAAATTTTAATAATCCTGACATTATTATCCAACCTATATCTCATGATTTTGGCAGTATTGGCTATGAAAAGGAAGGCAATATAATATGGCTTCACGGGTATCCTTTAATTAAAAAGTCTGGTGATGGGATGGTTTTAGTCTGGAACACCGTCAATGATAAAGTGAAAATGGGAATAGAATTTTCAAAAGAAAATACCGATTTAAATTTTCATATCTCTGTATTAAGTAATGAAAGTGCGTTACCAACCAAATGGTTTATAAACTTTAAATCGATACCGGATGAATATTTTACGGGAGTACTCGAACGTGTTGTTGATGGGAATCAGGCAAATTCGTGGCAACCTGGGTTATCCAATACCTTAAACCTGAGAGGAGAAATTGTTGAGGTAAAGCTTAAACCCACACTTTCTGCCTATGCGCCATTCTATTTATCATCTTCAAATTACGGTTTCTTTGTAAAAGGTACCTGGCCCGGAGTAATTGATTTCTGCAAATCAAATTCGCAATTTGTACAAATTAGTTTCGAGGGTCCGGATTTTAATTTCAAAATATATAGGGCAAACACACCCATAAAAATTGTAAAAAAACATGCGCTGGAAACAGGGCCATTGTTTGTACCGCCAAAGTGGGCTTTTGGACCATGGCGTTGGCGGGATGAACATATAAATAACAAAAAATATTATGACGGTACACCTGTTAAAGCTCCCTATAATAGTCAAATTGTTGAGGATATACTGATGATGGAAGCTTATGGTATACCATGCACAGCCTATTGGATTGATCGTCCATGGGGGCCTGGTGTACTTGGTTTTGACGATTATGTGTTCGATACATCAAGATTCCCGCAACCCGAAAATATGATTAAATGGTTGAATAAAAAGGATATTGAATTTGCAATATGGATTGGACCTTTTGTCATGGGCGATATGGCAAAAATTGCCGCTAAAAATAAATTCTGTTTGGAAAGTGACCATTCTGATTTCCCATTAATCGATTTTACGAATTCGGCAGCATGCAAGTGGTGGGGAGAAAACGGGGCAGCTAAACTTGCCCGCATGGGAGTGAAAGGATTCAAACTCGACAGGGCTGACGGGGAAACCTTAACAGACTCAATGCATTTGAAAACATCGATTGGTACTTCCTACCGGGTCAATTATAATGATTATGCCAGACAATATGTTAAAGCTACCTACAACGCTGTAAAGCCAATTTTAGGCAATGACTTTGTATTATTTCCGCGAGCACAATACACAGGTAGTGCTAAATACGGGGCTTTGTGGGCTGGAGACATTGCCGGAGGAGAATATGGATTACGCGCTGCTATTATTGCACTTCAGCGATGTGTTATAATGGGATATCCAAATTGGGCTTCTGATATTGGTGGTTACTGGGGTAAATTCGATAGGGAAACATGTATGAGATGGTTGGCCTTTGGATGTTTTTCACCAATGATGGAAGTTGGCCCAACTCATAATAAAGGATTCTGGGACTCACCGGATAACCCCAGCTACGATCCTGAGTTAATTGCAACCTGGCGGTTGTATTCCATAACCCGCATGAAACTTATGGATTATATTCATTCATTGTCAATTGAAGCTGGCAAAACAGGTTTACCAATTGTTCGTCCCTTGTTCCTGGCTTACCCCAATCAAAAACCTGCCTGGAGTGACTGGCAGACTTACCTTTTAGGGCCAGACATTCTTGTATCAGCTATCTGGGAAAATGGTGCAAACAAACATCAACTTTATTTACCTGCCAATGAAACATGGATAGACGCCTGGGATACAACCAAAGTGTTTGAAGGCGGACAATATGTAGAAATAGAAACTCCACCTTATAAAATTCCGGTTTTTATTAGAAAAGGAGCTTCAATTCATCTGGGAGATCTGCATGTGATTTATAAAGAGTCATTAAAAATAGCAATGTCTAAGCCTGATTTGACAAAATTGGAACTAATGGAAGGCTGGAAATAGTGGTGAATTTAATTAATTGTCGTGTATAAATGATGCTGAATATTAACAGTATAAGAAAGATATAAATAATGATATATAATAAACTAATGAGATTTTATAAAATTGAACCGATCCATATATTTAGCAAATCTCAAATAAGAAACCTCTTACCCTTATGGGTAGTTTATTTATTCTTTTGCTTTGCTTTAAACGATATAAATAGCATAGCAGCCAGTGTGCAAGATTCAATTTCAATATCAAGCGAGCTGAGAAAGTTAAACGAAATAGGCGATTTACCAAAATATGAGAGTGATGCCAGGAGTTATCAAATTTCATCTTATGATACAACGGGCGGGAATGAAGACGGTTTTAACGGGAAATATTCATTTTTGAGACGAAATCCCGACGGTTCGTTAGTGATTTTCGATGTCGTGGGAGCCGGTGTAATCAACCGCTTCTGGACACCTACACCTACTGATGATACATTGGATTTTTATATTGATAATCCCAACAAAATTACATTTTCAATAAAATACCTCGACCTGTTTTCCGGGAAGTGTTATCCATTTGTTAGTCCCCTATGCGATAATCAGCTCGGTGGATACTTTTGTTATTTCCCAATTCCTTTCCAAAAAAGTTGTAAAATAGTATACAGGGGTAAAAAACTACAATTTCACCAGATACAGTACAAGTTATTTACAGACTCAAAAAAAGTGAAGAGTTTTTCACCTGACTTAAATTATCATGAAAAATTAGTTCTGGAAAAGGTAAAAGAAAAATGGAACTTAATTCAAAAAGATATTTTAAATTATTACACTAAAAATGAATTTCTGACAGCATCAAATTCGGTTTTATTAAAACCTGGTAATAGTCTAACTATATTCGAACGCAATAAAGGTGGAAGAATTCTTGGTATTGAGTTTAAGCCAGCTAATACTTTTGAAGGATTAGAAAAGCAAATCGATATTAAGATTACATGGGACAATGAGAATAGACCAGCAATATATATACCAGTTCATGATTTTTTCGGATATGCATTTGGAAGTCAGTCAATGCAATGCCTTTTACTGGGAACTCAGAACAACAAGGACTATTGTTATTTTCCAATGCCTTTTGATAAAGGTGTGAAAGTAGAGTTAGTATACCGTAAGAATGATCAAAATCAAACACCTGTGAATGTTGATTATACATTTTATTATTCGGAACACCCTAGAAATATGGAAACTGAGGGGAAATTCTATGCAGCTTGGAACAGAAGTATTGATCCTGAAAAAGGGAAACCTTATTACTTCCTTGAAAGAAAAGGCAAGGGGCATTACGTTGGTACGATACTGCAAGCCCAGGGATTACAGCCAGGTATGACTTTTTTCTTTGAAGGAGATGATTCAATATCGGTTGATGGAGAATCAATCATTCATGGTACAGGGTCAGAGGATTATTTTAATGGAGGTTGGTATGCATTTATGGACAGATGGGATGCCAAAATAAGTTTACCCATTCATGGAGCGCTTGATTATTCACTGCCGCTATGCAGAACCGGTGGCTATCGTTTTTATTTAACAGATAAGATACCTTTTAATAAAAACATTACTTTTACTATAGAACATGGACCTGCCGGCAACGAAATTCCTGTTGATTATACATCTGTGGCATTATATTATTGTGATATACCAGATAGTAAACATCAACAACAGCCAACAAATAACCTTACAACAGTGTACATCCCAGATACTTTAATTATTTTCCCTCAATTAATGACATATAATGTTTGGGATAAAGTAGCTTTTGATGCAAGCTGGTCCTACAATACCGGAGGAATGAGTTTTACTTATACTGTCAATGATGAATCCAGACTTAGAATATCACTAAAAGATATTCCCCATAATAAATATAAGTTATTTCTCGATTTTACAAAGTTTGATGAAGGTTGTGAGTTTTCAATATGGCAAAGACAAACCCAAATATCTTCATGGTTTAGGACGGATCATATATCTCCGGTGCGTGTTGAAAAATTATTTATTTGCGACATTGATATTCAAGATTTCAAAGATGCCTTGACTATTCGATTTAAAACAGACGAAAAACATAAGAAATTATTCATCAACAGAATGATTTTGATTAAGGCAGAATAAAACTTATTCTGAGCTTTTAAATTGGATAATTATAATTAAAAAGGAAATATCATGTATTTTAAATTTATTAGAATTCCACAGGAAACGATTAAAACAGTTTTACTATGTTCCTTGCTGATGTTAGTATATTGCAGCCACCCCGTTAATACCTTCGGGGAAGGCTATTATGTAGATTCGGAAAAAGGTCTTGATACTAACTCCGGGACATCAGTATCTACTCCATGGAAAACTCTGACCGGGGCACAGAAAGCACAATTAAAGTCAGGAGATACGCTTTTTTTTGCCCGTGGCTCTTCCTTTACCGGTGGACTTGAGATAACAGCATCAGGCTTGCCAGATTCCCCCATTGTGTTAACTGCATATGGGTCAGGGCATGCTCCTAAATTTAGCAATCCGGACTCATGCATTCTGAATGGCAATGCCATTCGGTTATCAGGAGATTACCTGGTTATTGATGGTTTGTATTTTCATGATTGTGCAGCTGCAGTCAGGGAAGCCTCTTATACTCAGGTATGGGATGTTGGCGCGGTGCATATTATGCTAGGTGCCGACCACTGTACAATCCGAGATTGTGAATTCTCAAATTGTCCCAAAGGAATACAATCAACCGGAGAATATGCATTAATTACTCATAACTATCTGCATAGTGCCAATACACGTCCGCTTTCTTATCCTGGTTGGGGACCTATTGCCATACACATGGGCAACAGCCATCAGGAAGTATCTTACAATATCATAAAAGATTATTATTCAATAGGTGGAGAGTTTGGTGGAGACGGTGGTGCATTAGAACTTGACGATGGCAGAAACCCTAAAACCGATATTTACATTCATCACAATTATTCCAGTTCAAGCATGGGATTTCTGGAGGTTAGTTGGTACGCCGATATTGCTAAAGCAGAAACTTACGATCTTCGTGTAGTTTACAATGTAAGTGACGATTACCAGGATTTTGTAATGCTTTGGGCCCCCACCCACAACACATATATCGAGAATAATACAATTTTTCGAAGGAAATATATCAAAACCACAATTCAACCTACCGTATTTTTATGTGAATTTGGTGGTGTAACCATCCGGAATAATATTATTGTTGTTGATTCTCTTGTTACTGTTTTTATTAACCATACTGAAAATCACAATCATACCCATAATTTATATTGGTCTACCGATGGTACCTTGCCAAAAATCGGAACTGCACTTCATCCAACTGAAAAATACAATATTAATCCACAATTTACTGAAGTAAAAAAGAATGAGCAGGATTATTCTCTAAAATCGAGCAGTCCGGCAATTGATAATGGAATAAATCTTGATGGAAAATACAATATCGATTTTCTAGGACTTCCGGTGCCAGCAGGAAAATATACTGATATTGGGGCTTTCGAATTTCAGGCAAGGTGATCCGAAATTTTGTATCCAAAATTATTGACAATCCCCGGGTTCGTTAAACATGCAAAGATTAATTAACCGAAGCTTACAAACCTGCATGAATTTAGGTACGAATTGTATTCATATAAAAGATAACGATATTCAAAAAACATATGAGAATTACAATTTTATTTTTTAGTTTATTATTACTTCAAACCTTAGTGTTTGGTCAAAACTTAAAGTTACAAACTGAAAAGGAAACAATTTATTTACAGAGCAGTAAAAAATTAATTCAACGCGTATTGCCCAACTATCAATCACAATTCATAATCGAATTTATTCCTGCATGCTCAGGAAATGATTGTTTTGAAATTGACAACAAAAACAACAAGGTGGTATTGCGTGGTAACAATCCTATCAGCATTGCATCAGCATTAAATTACTATTTGAAAGAAATCGCTAACTGCAATTTGTCTTATGGTTGCGGAACGCAAATGAATTTACCTGCTAAACTTCTATTGCCAAAAAATAAAATCAAAATAATCAGTCCAAATAAATATCGATACGCATATAATTACTGCACACACGGCTATACAATGGCTTGGTGGAACTGGGAAGATTGGGAAAAAGAAATAGATTATATTGCCATGCAAGGCATCAATCTGGCACTGGTGATACAGGGTCAGGAACAAATACTAATCAATACTTTTAAAAAATTTGGATATACTGATGAGGATATCAGAAAATGGTTGGTAATGCCTTCTCACATGCCATGGTTTTTAATGTCGAATATTGAAGGTAGAGATACAATTCCAAGTTCAATTGTAAAAAAGAGGCTGGAATTAGGACAAAAAATCACAACACGTATGCGTGAATTGGGCATTGAACCTATGCTAATGGCTTATTGCGGAATGGTACCACCAAATATGCATCAGAAATTTTCTGGAGCAAATATTATTTCTACAGGCGAATGGGGTAGAACCAAACGACCTGATATGCTAAATCCAACAGATACACTATTCACTAAAATTGCAAAAACATTTTACAAAGAACAGACTGATCTATTAGGGGAATGTAAATTTTTCTCCGGAGATATTTTTCACGAAGGAACTGAAGCCAAAAATATCAATATTGTAGAAATTGGAAAATCAATTATATCTGCAATGAAGAAATCAAATGCCGATGCTGTTTGGGTTTTGCAGGCATGGGAGGAAAATCCCAACGACGCATTGATCCATTCAATAGACAAACCTGATTTGCTGATTTTAGATTTGTATTGCGAAAGAGAGAAACCATTGGAAAAATGGAGTAAGAGGAATTCATTTTCCGGGGTTCCCTGGTTGTGGTGTAATGTAATTAATTTCGGAAGCAACAGTGGACTAGATGGCGATTTAAAATTGTACGCAAACAAATTTTCTTCGACGTGGAATAATACTTCAAAAGGAAATTTATGTGGAATTGGTTATATGCCAGAAGGAATAAAAACAACTCCGGCAATTTGGGATTTATTTTTTGAGCATATGTGGTCAAAGGACTCAATAAATATCAATGATTGGATTAAGAACTACACTTTCCGGAGATATGGAGCAAACTCAAATGCAGCGCTAAAAGCATGGGATAAACTATTAACTATAAATTATGGAAATTTTAGTAATATTCAGGACCAGGCGCCATTTAATTCTGTATTACAAGCGCTCCCCACTTTAGATACTACAAAAATCAGAGCCAGAATGTGGGCAGCACCAGGTAATACGTATGCACTTGAAAATATATTTTTTGTATGGGAGAACCTATTAAATGCGGCTAACGATTGTAATAAATCCGATGGATATAGTTATGATTTGGTTGACATCACTCGTCAGGCATTATCAGACGCAGGTAATAGCTTATATAAAAAAATTGTTATTGCTTATAAAAATAACAACAAACAAAAAGTAGAAGAACTTTCAAAAATTATGATTGACTTGTTTGATGATTTAGATGACATTTTAGCTACAAGACAAGAACAATTGCTTGGTAAATGGATTAAACAATCACGCACCTATGGTAATTCAAAATCTGAATCGGATTTGTGCGAATACAACGCACGTTCACTGGTGACTATCTGGAGTGAATCTTCAATATATCATTCTGATTATTCTAATCGTGCATGGTCGGGATTGGTCAAAAATTATTATAAGCACCGTTGGGAAACCTTTCTGACAGCCCTTAATAATGATAGAAATTTCAATGAGGACAATGTTAAAGGAATCATTATTAACTGGGAACTGCAGTGGATAAAACAAACCAATGGAAATTTCAATAGCGAACCCAAAGGAAATTCAATAGATATTTCTAAAAAACTATTTAATAAATGGGATCATATTGTTCGTCAATTAAGATTAAACCAGGCGGCTTACAAATAAGACAGCTATTTATATTCAGAAAATCTTTGATATGAAAATAACCAAATTTATAGGGCAAATTCCAGATGGGTAAAATTGTAAAGAATATCTTAGAAAGAAAAGAGGGTACAATGTCATAAAATGTACCTTATCCGGGGCATCTGTTTTTGTAATCAAAAAATATAATTAACTGAAAAAAATTAAGAATACTAGTGCTAAAACATTTTAGCTATATATTTGCTAAATAATTATACACTGACTCTAATGAAATCTGTGAAATTATTGATAGTAGTTTTTATAACGAATAGTTATATAGACGTTATAGCTCAAACACAGCCATGCGAGGGATTATATTATTTTCATGAGAATCAAGGTATGACCTGTTGGACTGGTTTTGCAGGTATTTACAAAGGAGGAGATGCAACTTTTACCACATGCGTTAATAATTCTATTCCTATTGAAAATGGTGCATTAAAATTTGATGTTTCCAAAACAACCGGATGGTGGAATACTCTATTGTATGTAGGTGGTGGTGAAAGTGCCAACTGGTTATGGTATGGCAAAAACCCTGTACTGAATATCGATATAAAATGGATATCAGGCTCGAATGACCTGGAAATTGAAGTAGCGGATAAGAATGATGAAGCCGCCAGTATTTATATAAAAAATTATATCACGCCATCTACTGAGTACAAAACCGTATCAATCCCTGCAGCAACGCTGCTCTCAAAAAATTCCGCTATAGATTTCTCCAGAATTAGTTTCGTAAGAATACTTGGTTATGGAGACTGGGGTATACACACTGCTTCAACAATATTAATAAAAAATATTTTAGTTACAAATCAGGCAAATTGTAAATATTCTGAAATGGTGAAAGTAAACCAATTAGGGTATTTGCCAGACTTGCCAAAGTTTGCAATTATAGGTTTTCAAGTAAGAACACAAACTGCACCGACAATATTTACAGTTAAAGAATCAGCAACAAATGCTGTTGTATATACAGGAACTTTAACAAAACGGAATACTTTCAATCCGGAATGGCAACGCAGTGGTGATGATGTTTTTTATGGTGATTTTTCCTCTTTGAAAACTCCAGGTTCATATTATATTGAGGTGGCATCATTATCGCAGCGTTCCTCTAATTTCTATATTTCATCAACTGTATATAATAATGCATTTTGTTCTGCTTTACGTTTTTTCTATTATGCGCGTTCCGGTGAGGGAATTGTAGAGCCTTATGCAGAAGGATATACAAGGCCTGGTTATTACATTAACGACAGCCAGGCTGCTTACGAATCCAATGCAAACAAAACAGGCACACGCAATGTACGCGGTGGATGGTTCGATGCCGGCGACCCTCATAAAGATATGCATGCCCAACCTATCACCATGTATATGTTGTTAAATACGTTAGAAGATTTTAAAACAAAAGTAACACCCGGGTACCTTAATATTCCTAATACTTCTGCCGACATAAGCGATTTATATGCATTGGTAAAATATCAATTGGATTGGATAAAGAAAATGTACAATGATGATGGGAGTGTACAAATGTGGGCTGAATCACCCAATAACTCGATTAATGATGATAAATGCCTTGTTTCTGATGTCAGCACTTTTTCCGCTTCAACACTGGCAATGATTTACGCAAAGGCGTATCGTTCATTTAAAAAGGTGTCTATATTTAATACTTACGCAGATTCATTGTTGATGATGGCAGAAAAATCGTGGCACTGGTTACAGGCAAATCCAAAAAATTACAATCCTAAAAGACCAAATGGCAAAGAATATTCATATTATAAAGACGATCATCAGGATTCATTTATACGTATGAATGCTGCAGTTGAATTGTTTGAAACCACAGGGGAAACTGAATACCATACTTACTTTAAAAATGTATATAATAAACTTTATAGTCAAGATTGGTACGACTGGCAGTTGGGTTCAATACCGTCACAAATTCAAAATGACTGGGGTTCTTTTGGTTATTATGAATATATATTTTCCAAACAACCAACAGTTGACATTACCATTCAAAATGAACTTAAAGAACGGTATATAAAATTAGCTGACTGGCTGAAGTATCGTGGCAACAATGTTGAGTACAGTCCCGCTATTGCCGCGCCAAATCATATATTCTGGGGCTCAAACGGATTGCTGATGGGGAATATTTATACATTAATTAAAGTTTATGAATATACCAATGATGCCAGCTACCTAAATGCTGCCTACGAAAATTTGCATTGGGTATTAGGAAGAAATCCTGTGAATACCTGCATGCTGTCGGGCTTCGGAAGCAAATCGACGTACTTTTTTTCTGGTTACTGGAAAGATTATATGAATCAACCCCATGGCTATATGACGGGTGGCATCA
>DATBXH010000160.1:0-3994 GCA_036514375.1 Bacteroidales bacterium
AATATTTGCCAGAATCTGCCCAAATCGACGTATTCATAGCCCTGGTGTCCAAACCAGAAATTTTGGATTAGTCCCAGCTTCTGCATAATCCCCAGCCATTGTCCGGCTAAGGAACCAAGTACAATAATGAGTAAAGCAATGAACAGGAAGTTAACACCAAAGCGCTGGAATTTAGGTTCGTGGCCCGAAACAGCAGGCGCAATGTATAACCCTGTAGCAAGCCACGCAGTTGCAATCCAGAAAATTGCCAATTGAATATGCCATGTCCTCGAAACTGAATAGGGGAGAATCGTGGCTAACGAAAGTCCGTAAAAGCCATTGCCTTCAACTCCATAATGTGCAGTTACAACACCCATGATTACCTGTACTAGGATCAAACCGCAGACCACCCAGAAGTATTTTAGCGTAGCTTTCATGGAGGCTGTTGGTGTTAACCCGGATAATGGGTCGTTTTTAGGCAAAGTAACAGCTAGCGGTTCTTCGTCTTTGCTTCGTGCATAATAGAAAGCCAGGAGTCCAATTCCAATCAGTAACATAATAACGCTGAAGCCAGTCCAAAGAATTAGCGTTGGAGCCGGCTTATTACCGACCAGTTCATCACCTGGCCAGTTATTTGTGTAAGAAATATCTTTACCGGGACGCTGTGTTACACATGACCATGCAGTCCAAAAGAAGAAATCACTCATTTTAGCCATTCGTGCTTCATCTTTAATAGTATTAGCCGGAATAGCATATGCTTTACGCAAGGCATCAAGCGACGGATCATTCATAAATAACCCTGCGTAATACTTTGAAACAGCTTGAATGGCACTATCACGCAACGAAGATACCACCAGCTCTTTAGTCTCAGGATTATAGGTATTCGTCCTCAACTCTTTCTGGAGACGAACCTTAAGCATAGCCTGTTTTTCTTTGTCGAGCGATTTAAAAGGCGCACCAAATTCACTTTTAGCCCATTTATCTAAAATAAACATAGCTTCCCGGTGAAGCCAGTCAGCTGACCAATCTGGCGCAACATAAGCACCATGCCCCCATATTGTTCCAACCTCCTGACCCCCCATGGACTGCCATACATTTTGACCGTCCTTAATATCCTGGTCGGTAAACAATACCTTTCCGTCAGAGGTTACTACTTTTTCCGGAATAGGTGGTGCGACCAAATAAATTTCGTGTCCGAAATAACCTAAAACGGCAAATGACACGACTAAAACTGTAATAAAAATTACCCAGAGTTTAGTATTTTTCATGTTGTTGAAAATTAAATTAATAAACTACCATGTTGAAAATTATAAGTACACTTCTTTTAGTTCAAGCAGTATGCGGTGATAGGGGTTGTCTTTCCCTATAATATTACGTTCTAATTCGTCAAATTCTTCTGCCAGATGTATCTGTTCGGAATCTGTTAATGTGCTGTTTGCCATTCTGAAGAGTATATTATTCTCCTTAAAAATATGCTGACTAAGTAAGTTGCTATAATCTTTGGCATTCGAGACAATTTCTCTGACAGCATTATTCTTACCATTTCTGTAAGCTGTAACAGCATCTGACATCCCTTTTATAAAGTTTCTTCCGGCAGTATGCTCGGCAAGCATAACCCCCACAGGTCCCCCTTCGTTGGGTATTCCTTTTTGTGTTAAGGCAGGAAACAGAAGTGTTTCCTCTTTGCCATGATGACTTTTGTCCACAAAGGTTTTAAGATAATCGATGATGGCTTCAAGATGAAGAGGATTCACCTGTTCTTCTGCCTCCAATTTATTAGTGACAGAACCAATTATTTTTAGCATAAGCAGTACCTCTTCATGTTCCTGAATCAGTTTTTCTGTTGCTTTCATTGTTTTATTAAAATATAAATTGTTGAATTATAAATTGTTTTATCTACCAGGAAGATTCTTGTTATAAAGAAGGTATGATCTTGCATCGGTTTAAGAATATTCATTTGTTTGACAATCAATTATTAATTATTCATAGTAATGTATGACTGCGCAGTGCAAAGATAAAAAAATTTGCATATCAGAAGACCTTTTTGTCTTCTGATAAAATATTTTTATATTTGTACAAACAATTTATAAAATTTATAGGTATGAAAATAACTCCAGATACAATTGTAGGAGAAGTTGTTAAAATGAATTTCAAGACAGCTTCACTTTTTCAGGCAAGTAATATTGATTATTGCTGCGGTGGAAGAATAACAATATCGGAAGCATGTGCAGGGGTGGGAATTGATTCTAATATGCTAATTACTAATCTGGATGCCATGCTCAGTCAAACTGACCCCGATGCCAGTTATATCAATAGTTTGAATTTAGAGGAACTCACAAGTTATATAGTTAAGCGTCATCATACTTATGTTCGTGAGAGTATTCCATTCATAGAGAAAAGCCTTGAGAAACTCTGTCAGGTGCATGGAAATAAGCACCCGGAGCTGTTCAAAATCAGTGAATTGTTCAATAATTCTGCCGGAGAACTAACTAAGCATATGCAGAAAGAAGAGATCGTTTTGTTCCCTTATATTAATAAATTGGTGTTGGCTCAGGAAAATGGAACCCAACCCAGTGAACCAAGGTTTGGAACAGTATCTAATCCGATTGGAGCAATGATGGCAGAGCATCAGGCAGAAGGTGAACGTTTTGATGAAATCTCTAAATTATCGAATAATTATCAGGTTCCTGGCGATGCATGTATAACGTATAAGGTTACCTTTGACAGGTTAAATGATTATGAAAACGATCTTCATCGTCATATACACATTGAAAATAATATTTTGTTTCCAAGGGCTATATTACTAGAAAAGGATCTATTATCTTAATAAGAATAAAAATATGCTTACAAAAAGCACAGAATATGCGATACGAGCTTTGGTCTACATTGTTATGCAGAATTTTGATGGCAAACGACCCGGTTTTAAAGAAATTGCTGAAAAAACCGACTCACCTGAGCAGTTCACCGCCAAAATTCTACAAACTCTCACCCGTAAAGGATTAATTAATTCGGCGAAGGGTAGAGGAGGAGGTTTTTTCTTCGATAAACCGGAAAAAACACTTCCGCTTTACGAAGTAATCCGGGTATTGGAGGGTGAAGTGTTTTTCTCGAAATGCGGATTTGGATTAAAGAGCTGCAGTACCGAGAACCCCTGTCCGTTACACAATGAATATATGCCGGTAAGGGATGGATTTTACAAGGTTTTGCAAAACGAAACAATACAATCGCTTGCTGGAAGAATCTTGGATCAGAAAGCAGTTTTAACAAGATTAATTGCTTAAAATCAAATGGGAAACGATAAATTTAAACAAGATGGCTATTAAAAAAGTATGGATTGAAGATGGCTGCACTGCATGCGGTCTTTGCGAAGAAACATGCCCCGATGTTTTTAAGGTTGAGGATCTTGCTACCGTAAAAAAAGGTGTCAATTTTTCGGAACATGAGGATCTGATAAAAGAAGCTGCAGATAATTGTCCTGTTGGTGTTATCAAATGCGAATAGGAAAGTTACCCGATGCTTTTGAAGAAATAAAAAACCTGCCGGTGACAATAAATCCGGCAGGTTTTTTCATTTAATATAAGATTAGCTTATTCGTAATTTAAAATATATTTAGCAGCCACAGCATTCACTGATGTTGAACAGTCAATTCCTTTTAAATGCGAAAGCAGCACATCAAGATCCGATTTCCACACAATATCTCCCGGTGCAAACAGGCAAATGCTGCCAGGTTTATATTGCTCAATTAATTTTCCGTCCTTATAATAGAAAAATTCTTCGCTTGTTTTAGTTTCATAAGCTCTCATCGCAGGGGGAATATCTCCCGGTTTAAACCAAAGTTTAATTTCGCGTTCAGCATCATTCGTATTGGCTGAGGCATGTATAAGATTATCCATCCTGTTACCAACAATATTCCCCGATTCATCCTTTAATGTTACTACTGTTCCCAGGGCACGTATGCAACCCGGTTGTTTGTCTCTGGCATCATGAGGATTGGTAGGACCACAAATAGCACGTA